>CAZQZE010000142.1:0-6532 GCA_964597715.1 uncultured Halobacteriales archaeon | reverse complement strand
CCTCGTCCTCGAAGCTCTCCTCGGCCATGACGTGACACCAGTGACAGGCGGCGTAGCCGATAGACAGGAATATCGGGACGTCACGCTCCTTTGCGGCCTGCTTTGCGGCCTCGTCCCAGGGCTGCCAGTTGACGGGGTTGTCGGCGTGGGCCTGGAGGTAGGGGCTCGCCTCCTCGTCCAGCCGGTTCCGGCTCGTCGGTGTGTTCATACGTTCGGTAACGGTGCCCGCCACCTAACCCCTGGGATGCCGAAGCCGAACCCTTTAGTCACCGCCTGCCGCCCACTCAGGTATGACCGAGACAGTGCTGCTCGTTGGCGGGGGCGGCCGCGAACACGCCATCGCGCGAGCGGTCACGAGGAGCGACGGTGCGGCGCTGTACGCCTGTGCGGGAAACCGTAACCCCGGCATCGCGGGGTTGGCGGCCGGAGTCGAGACGCTAGAGACGACCAACCCCCCGGCAGTAACCGCCTACGCCGAGGCGGTCGGCGCCGATATCGCTGTCGTCGGTCCGGAGGCCGCACTGGAGGCGGGTGTCGCCGACGCCCTCGACGAGGCGGGCGTCTACACGTTCGGCCCGCAGGCCGAACAGGCCCGCATCGAGACGGACAAGGGCTTCCAGCGGCGGTTCATGCGGGACCACGGCGTTCCCGGCTGCCCGGACTTCGAGGAGTTCCGGGACACCGAGGCCGCCTGTGCGTATATCGACAGCCACGGCGACCTCGCGGTCAAGCCCGCCGGGCTCACCGGCGGCAAGGGCGTTCGCGTCATCGGCGACCAGGTCACCGGCGAGGAGGCAAAGGCGTACCTCCGGGACGCCGACTACGACCGGGTCGTCCTCGAGGAGCGGCTGGTCGGCGAGGAGTTCACCGTCCAGGCGTTTGTCGCCAACGGGGACGTCCGCGTGACGCCGGCCGTTCAGGACCACAAGCGCGCCTACGAGGGCGACGAGGGCCCCAACACCGGCGGGATGGGGTCCTACACCGACGCCGACCTCCACCTCCCGTTCATGGACGAGGACGACTACCTCGAGGCGGTGGACATCGTCCAGGCGACCGTCGACGCACTAGAGGGGTACAAGGGTGTCCTGTACGGCCAGTTCATGCTCACCGCGGCGGGGGTGAAGGTGGTGGAGTTCAACGCCCGGTTTGGCGACCCGGAGGCGATGAACACGCTGCCGGCCCTGGAGACCGACTTCCTCGACATACTCGTCGCCGCCCGCGACGGGGAGCCGTTGCCACAGCTGACGTTCGCCCGCGACGCCACGGTCTGCAAGTACGCCGTCCCGGACGGCTATCCGACCGACCCCCAGGGCGGAACCCGGGTCACGGTCGACGAGGAGAGCGTGGCCCGGGCCGCCCGCGAGCGGGCCACGGAGGGGGCAGGCGACGACGAGCCCCGGGACGGTGCCGGAGACGCGCTCCTGTTCTACGCCAGCGTCGACGACCGGGAGGACGGCATCTACACGACGACGTCCCGGTCGTTTGCGGTTGTCGGCGTTGCTGACACCATCACCGAGGCCGAGGAGCACGCCGAGGCGGCGCTCGCCGTCGCCGGTGACGAGGGGCTCCGGACCCGCCACGACATCGGCACGCCCGGGCTGGTCCAGCGACGGGTCGACCACATGCGGGAACTGCGCGGCGGGTGACCGGGCACGAACTGCCGGGGGTTCCGGCACGGCCCCGCGGCCCCGGCCGGCAGACCCAACCCTCAATGTACCCCCTGGTGTAACCCGAGATAGATGACTCTCCCGGAGGAAGCACAGGAGCGGCTGGCCGACATCGTCGAGCGCCAGCCGACAAAGAACGCCGAGCTTCAGGCGGCGTGGGGGATGGACAGCGGCAGTGCGGTCCACAGCTACCTGGAGGCGGAGCTGGGCGAGTACTACTACCGCAACGACGACTCACTGGTCTGTGCGACACCCGAGGCGGAGGCGCTGGTCACCGGCGAGGAACTCGAGGGGCCCCGGGCCGTCGACACCGACGCGTTCGGGGCAGCCGTCCTCGACGTGCTCCCCGGGCCCGAGGAGGAGCCCCAGAGCGTCGTCGCAACGCTACAGAATCTCCGGGAGACGGGTGAGGACCCGCCGGTCGATGAGGTGCGGTCGGCGCTGCACAGGCTGGCAGACCGCGGGGCCGTCGAGCGCGTGCGGACGACCGTTCCGACCTTCCGGCTGGCGCTTCCCCGGGCGGACCTGGCGGTTCGGGAGTGACCCTCGACAGGCCCGCGGTCAGGACCGGAGGGCCGTGATGTCCGTCGAGGAGACGACCCCCAGGTAGTCGTCGTCGACCACGGGGAGGTGCGTGATGCCGTAGGTCGTCATCATCTCCGCGGCCCGCCGAACCTCGAGGTCCGGCGGGACGGTCTCCACGGCTTCGGTCATTACGGCCTCGACGGGTACCTCGTGACCGCTCTCGCCGTTGGCCACGACTGCGAGCATATCGGTCGTTGTCACGATAGACGGTGGGGCGGTTGTCACCAGAAGCGCGCTGATATCCTCGTCACGCATCCGTGCTGCCGCCGTTGCCGCCGTTTCGTCCGGCGCCACCGTCTCGACGGGCGAGGACATGATCTCCCTGACGACAGCCTCCGAGTCCAGATTCATGCCCCTACATTAGAATGACCCCTGATGAGCGTTGTGCTCCGGGGGCTCCACGGCCGTCACTCCGTGCCCGGCCGTCGACGCGAGCGCTGGCGCTCGAGCAGTCGTTTGACCCCTGCCCCGGGTCCGCCGTCGACCGGCCAGCCCCGCTGGCGCCACGCGGGCGGTTCGGGTTCGAACTCCGGACAGGAGCCCGCACACTCCCCGGCTGTCGGGTGGCAGTCCTTTGCCACACAGTAGGGCCGGGCAACCTCCGGCTGTGGGTGGAGTTCGAAGTGCCGGCAGTCGGGGCGCATCGAGTCGGCGTAGCTGCGCCAGCCACGCTCGTAGGCCCGCTCGGCGATCTCGAGGCGTTTGCGGGCCTTCCAGCCGGGGTCGGCGTACTCGAACCGGGCCGCCGAGGCGTCGTGGCCGCCGCCGGTCGGGTTCTCGAGGACCCGCGTCCCGGGCTCCTCGGCCGGGAGGGTGCGCGGCCGCCAGACGACCCGTGTGGCGCCGGCGCCGCGGTCACCCGGCAGGACTGTCAGGATCCCCGCCTCGACGGGGATGTCCTCTAACAGTGCCGGCTCGACGCGTCCGCCGGCCTCGGCGGTCGCGACCCAGACCTCGTCCGCCAGCGCGAGCGCGACATCGTGGCGGAGTTGGGGGCGGAGCGCCCGGGCCGCGGCCGCGTCGAGGTCGGGCTTGTTCTCGACGGCGACGACCCGCTCGACCCAGTCCGGGTAGGGCCGGAGCCGGCGGAGTTGGACCCGGCCGCTGTGTTTGCGGCGCTCGATGAGCCCCCGGTCGGCGGCCCGGTGAACCGCCTCACGGACGTACCGCCAGGGGTAGCCCGGGTCGGGCAGTGCCTCACGGTACCAGGTCCACGCCGCGGGGGCGTGCCGGACGACGTGCAGGAGGTCCGAGTCCAGGCGGCGCTCGCCGAACGCGGCCCGGGCGGCGAGCCCGTCGGGGTCACAGACGAGGACGATAGTGTCCCACCGGCGGCGACCGGTCCCCAACTGGCGGGCGACGATGACCGGCCGGTCGTCACCCCCCGCCGGCGGCCAGTGTCGCTCGGCCCACGCACAGACCTGTAGTTCGAACTCGAACTCGCTGTCCACACGGTTCGGTCGGCGTGCCGCCGGTATGAGCGTGTCGCCGCTGTCAGCCGGTGACGGGCCCTGTCGCGTGTCGCTTCCTTTTTATTCGCGAGACGGCTCCCTACCGGTATGACAGAGCAGGACGGGGCCGACAACAGTTCCCCGGACGACGCCGAGGGCGACGGCGACGGTGGGGCTGCCGACCGGTCGGCGGCCGAGGCCGGTGACGACGGACCGGACGCCGACGGTGACGGGGGCGCGGAGAGCGCCGAGGCGGTCGCCGACGAGAGTGGCGGGGCCGAAATGTCAATAACGGACATCGCCGGCGACGCCGACCCCGAGGCGGAGTTGGTCGAGCGCGTCGAGGAGCGTGACGCCGAGGCGGT
Source organism: uncultured Halobacteriales archaeon (assembly GCA_964597715.1). Classification (GTDB taxonomy): domain Archaea; phylum Halobacteriota; class Halobacteria; order Halobacteriales; family Haloarculaceae; genus Salinirussus. The sequence continues at coordinate 2,464 of CAZQZE010000142.1, read as the reverse complement.
GGCCGGCGAGATTGCCGGCCTCCGGAGCGCCGTCTCGGAGCTAGAGGAACAGCTCGTGGAGCGCGAGGCCGAGGTCGAGGACTTAGAGTCACGTCTTGCCAGAAAGCAGGCGGACTTTCAAAACTACAAGAAACGCCAGGAACAGCGGATGGAGGACGTCCAGGCCCGTGCGACCGAGGACCTCGTAACCCGGTTGCTCGACGTCCGGGACAACCTCGCCCGGGCACTCGAACAGGGCGAGGACGCCGACATCCGCGGCGGGGTCGAGTCCACCCTCCAGCAGTTCGACGAGGAACTCGACCAGGAGAACGTCGCGGTCATCGAGCCGGAACCCGGCGCGGAGACCGACCCGACCCGCCACGAGGTGCTGATGCGCGTCGACTCCGACCGGCCCGAGGGGAGGGTCGAGGACCTCCACCGCCCCGGCTACGAGATGGGCGGGAAGGTGCTCCGCCCGGCACAGGTCACAGTCAGTGACGGGTCCGGCGACGCGTAGTCGGCGTCCGACCGCAGACGGAGTGCACGGCTGTGGCCCTGTGTAGGGTCGACAGGGTCGACCCGGGACCGGAAAACCGGGGACAGCGCCCGGGGTCTGGGAGACTGCTGACAGGCCGTTCTAGCAACTTTTAACCGCCGCAACCGGGTATATATCGACAAGATGGCGAGCAACAAGATTCTCGGGATCGACCTCGGGACCACGAACAGCGCGTTCGCGGTCATGGAAGGTGGCGACCCGGAGATCATCGTCAACAGCGAGGGCGAGCGGACCACGCCCTCGGTGGTAGCGTTCGACGACGACGAGCAACTCGTGGGTAAGCCCGCGAAAAACCAGGCCGTCCAGAACCCGGACAACACCGTCGAGTCGATAAAGCGACACATGGGCGAGGACGGCTACACCGTCGAGATCGAGGGCGAGGAGTACACCCCCGAGCAGGTCTCGGCGATGACCCTCCAGAAGATCAAACGCGACGCCGAGGAGTACCTCGGCGACGACGTCGAGAAGGCGGTCATCACCGTCCCCGCGTACTTCTCGGACCGGCAGCGTCAGGCCACAAAGGACGCCGGCGAGATCGCCGGCTTCGACGTCGAGCGGATCATCAACGAACCCACCGCGGCCGCGATGGCCTACGGGCTCGACGACGAGTCGGAGCAGACCGTGCTCGTCTACGACCTCGGCGGTGGGACCTTCGACGTCTCCATTCTCGACCTGGGCGGTGGCGTCTACGAGGTCGTCGCGACCAACGGCGACAACGACCTCGGCGGCGACGACTGGGACGGGGCGGTCATCGACTACCTCGCGGAGGACTTCTACGACGAGCACGGTATCGACCTCCGGGAGGACCGGCAGGCCCTCCAGCGGCTCACCGAGGCCGCCGAGGAGGCGAAAATCGAGCTCTCGAACCGCAAGGAGACCACCATCACCCTCCCCTTTATCGCCGCTGACGACGACGGCCCGAAGGACCTGGAGGTCTCGCTGACCCGCGCGAAGTTCGAGTCGCTGACACAGGACCTGGTCGAGCGGACGGTCGGCCCGACCGAACAGGCCCTGGAGGATGCCGGCTACGGCAGGGGCGACATCGACGAGGTGATTCTCGTCGGCGGGTCGACCCGGATGCCGATGGTCCAGGAGAAAGTCGAGGAGCTGACCGGCCAGGAGCCGAAGAAAAACGTCAATCCCGACGAGGCCGTCGGGCTCGGCGCGGCCATCCAGGGGGGTGTCCTCTCCGGCGATGTCGACGACATCGTGCTCGTGGACGTCACGCCGCTGTCGCTGGGTGTGGAGGTAAAGGGCGGGCTCTTCGAGCGGCTCATCGACAAGAACACCACCATCCCGACCGAGGAGTCGAAGGTGTTCACCACGGCACAGGCAAACCAGACCCAGGTCCAGATCCGGGTCTTCCAGGGCGAGCGTGAGATCGCCGAGGAGAACGAACTCCTCGGGGAGTTCGCGCTGACCGGGATCCCACCGGCACCCGCCGGCACCCCCCAGATCGAGGTGACCTTCTCGCTCGACGAGAACGGTATCGTCGACGTCACCGCCGAGGACAAGGGCTCGGGCAACGAGGAGAACATCACCATCGAGGGCGGTGCCGGCCTCTCCGACGACCAGATCGAGCAGATGCAGGAGGAAGCCGAGCAACACGCCGAGGAGGACGAACGCCGCCGCGAGCGCATCGAGGCCCGCAACGAGGCCGAATCAACGATCCAGCGGGCGGAGACACTGCTCGAGGAAAACGAGGAAGCCGTCGACGACGACCTCGAGGCCGGTATCCGCGACGCAATCGAGGAGGTCGAGGAGGTCCTCGACGACGAGGACGCCGACAAGGAGCGGGTCGAGTCCGCCACCGAGTACCTCGCGGAGGAACTCCAGGAGATCGGCAAACAGATGTACCAGGAGCAGGCCGCCGGGGCCGCCGGTGGCGCGGGTGCCGGGGCTGGCGGCGCCGGCGCCGGCGCGGGTGCC
>CAZQZE010000141.1:0-6627 GCA_964597715.1 uncultured Halobacteriales archaeon | reverse complement strand
TCGGGCCACTGCACGACACCGGTCTTCACGTACTTCTGTCCGGCAGTATGAGACGGACCCCGCCGTCGCTGTGACTCGCGGCGGCCGCCGTCCGGCGGCCGCTTTCGACGAATGAGAGCCCGTCTGCACCTGTCCGTCACTTGCACCAGTGACCTCACCGGTCGCCGCCCCGGGTAGTCGCTGGCGGGGGGTATCAGGGTCGCCACCTCGGTGTGGAGTGTCGATACCCGGGCTCCCGTCTAATCCGCCGAGGGAGTCCCGCTGTTCACGGCAGGTGATACGTGTCGTGCCCGTTCGCCCGCCCCGGGTCTGTGTTTACCCCGCAGGACGGTTTTCGGGCTTGGCGTTGTGAGACAGACAGCCACGACCGGGAAGATGACGCACCATGCAGCAATAGCTTGGGCCCGAGGAGCGTAGAGTTGCTGTATGGTACTCACTGGACCAGCCCTGGCCGCGCCGGCGTCAGCACAGTTCACTCCGCTGCAGTTTGGCGGGGGGTTCATCGAACTGGCGATACTGTTTTTCGTCCTCGCAGTCGTCGCCGCCGTCGTCGGCGCAAGCGGTGTCGCGGGGGTCAGTATGACCATCGCAAAGTGGTTCGTGATCATCTTCGTCGTGCTCGCGGTGGCCTCGCTGGTCATCTGAGCCCCCCCGTGACGGTGGGCCTGCTCTGTGACGGTCTGTGACGGCGGAGCCAGGGCCGGGAGTGTACGTCCGGTCACCCGATTCAAACCTGTGGCTTTTGTTCACACGCGACGAATGGTCCGTTGTGGTACGTAAGATAACTCACGACGACGAAAGACCGTTTCTCGTTGACGAGGAAGAACTGGACGAACAGGGCGGGACAGTCGCAGTCTGTCAGTGTGGACTCTCCGCAAACAAGCCATACTGCGATGGGTCACACAGTGCGATCGACGAGGACGACGGCGTCGTCTACGAGTACGAGGGTGACGACGACGAGGGCGAGCGGACCGTCGTCGGCGACGACTGACCGGACCGCTGCTCCGAGATGTCGGTGACATCTCTCCGTTTTACGGTTCTGATGTCGACAGGCCGACGAGCGCGACTCGCCGGCCGCTTTCGGCACGAATAGGCCTTAACAGCCTGTCGTCGTCTCACATCTACGGTAGGGCAGGGCGTTCGGCTCTCCGCTCCGAGTAACTGGACGACGGCCCCCTGTCACCGACTGTCACCGCACTGGTAGGTCTGGGAGCCGGGACGGCTGCTGAGCGCAGGGGTCGACGCGGCGGTAGCCAGACAGCCGACCGGATGGCGGGTGTGCCTGAGGTAACCGCTGAGCGAAACCGGCCACGACGGCGTAACTCAGACTATCGCGCGGAGCTTCTCACGCAGACCGGCCTCGTCACGCTCGGGAACGCGGCTCAGCCGCTCGGAGACATCAGCCTGAATCTCCGGTCGGTCCGACAGAAACTCGTCGAGGATCCACGTCGACCCCGACCGCTCGTACTCGAACAGGGCATTAGCACCCAACTCCTCGGCGATCAACTTGCCGCGAGCGAGCGCGTCGGTCTGTGAGAACTCCTGCCCGCTCTTGTTGAACTCGCCGTCGACGTTGACCAGAACATCGCACTCACTGAGCCCACGGACGACAACCCCGTTCTCACGGACCCGGGAGAACGCTCTCTGGCAGTTCTCACAGCAGTGGTACTGGCTACGCTGTGAGCTGTCGGTGAGCATCCCACAACGGTCGCACTCAGGCATAGAGTTAATTAGTTCTGATCTTACATAAATCCCGGTGGCACGGTCACCCTGATAGCCGCTCACCCTCCGGACATCCCCCTGTATACCACCCCGCCTACCCTCGTGTGTGACACGTGTACACGCGACCGGACACCCACACAAGCACGAGGGAGCGCTTCGATGCCCAACTCAACGGGGTGTCCCGCCCGCGACTGTCGGTCGGTGCACCCACCGCAGACACACCGTTACCGCCGACCGGCACCGGTTTCCGGAGTTCTGGTACGGTTGGCGTCACCGGATTCCCGCACCCGCTGACGCCGGCTACCGGGTGGTCGCCCCCGACCGGCGGGGGGACATCCGGAGCGACGAACCCGAGCGACTCGGGGCTGACGCGGTCGGCCTGCTCGACGAACCGGGGCACGACAGTGTATCGCTCATCGGACACGACCCGGGAGCCGGTGTGCTCCGGGAGACGATGCTGCGCCACGACCGCGTCGACCAAGGGGTGGTTATCGGTCTCCCACACCCGGCGGTATTTGAGAGAGTTCTGTCGAGTGAACCCCGACGGATACTGATGCCGCCGGCTGTACGTCTGCCACGAATCTCGCCGTTCCGGGGTTCCGAGTCTCGTCACGACGGCACAGCCGGCAGTATGAGGAGTTCCTGTCTGTTCGTCTCTCAACTCCCGCAACTCCCCGTGCTGACGGGTGGTGTGGGCTCCGGTGGCGGATGGACATATCCAACTACGACGATACCGGTGTTTCGGCAGGGTCGGCAAACACAGCCATCGTGCGCTTGTATCCGGGGGACAAACCCACTGTAACAACTGGAGGGTGCAATCCGAGGCGTCCCCCGGGGTCAACCCGACGCCGACCGGGTGCGTCCTGTTACCCGAGCAACACGGTCCCCGTCCAGAGCACACCCATCCCGACGCCGATGGTCGCAGTTATACTGCCGGTCCGCCAGGCAGTGGCTAGCGCGATGGCACCCGCCAGCGCCCGGAGATCGAATACCGCTCCTGTAACCGACCCCTCCAGCGGAAACAGTGCAGGGGTCACGAGCGCGGCGAGGATGGCAGCAGGGACGAGACCGAGCGCACGCTCGAGCCGCGGCGGAAACCTCTCGACAACGCCGTGTAGGTGGATAAATGACAGCCGCATCGCGTAAACCCCTGTGCCGAGCGCGGCGACCAGCAGCCACACGAGCCACGGGTGTACGTCCGTCGCCGCCATCTATGCGTCCTCCCGGCCTCCGAACAGGACGCCGGCAGCTGTCCCACCGACCGTCGCCACAACGATACCGGTATTCAGGGGCAAGCCGGCGCCACCGACCGCAAGCCCGCCCGCGACAGCGGCCGCGAGAGCCGATGGCCGGTCGTCGACGAGCCTGACTAGTAGCGCGATAAACGCCAGCGGGACGACGAACTCGAGTTGCAGTGCCTCCGGAACCGCCCCTCCGGAGACAGCGCCGACGAGTAGTGACGCCTGGAACGTGCCCCACAGTGGGGCCGCACACCCGAGATAGAACATGCGACGGTCAACCGCCCGGTCGGACTCGTAGCGCTCCACGGCGAGGGCATAGACCGGTGTCCAGAGGAAATACGCCAGCAGCCACCGCCAGGCCGATGACAGGTGCCGGAGATACGTCGAGATGGAGAGGCTCAACAGCATGAACCGGGCGCCCACGACGAGCGATGTGGCGACGACGATACCGACCGGAGCCCCCGCGTCGAGCAGACCAACGGCTGTCAGCATCACCGAGGGTGAGTAGACGGCAACGGCCATCGCGGCCGTCTGCAGCGCCGACAGGCCAACAGTGGTCGCAGCGAGACCGGTGACGAGCCCCACCGTCGCGCCGGCCGGCAGGAGCGGCCCGATGGCGCGGGCACCGGCCACGAAGGCAGAGCGAGCGCTCATACGTGCCGGTCGGTGTCGGGCTCCCGGGCAACGGTACAGACCGTTCCGAGCGGCCGGTCCGGCGTCCAGCACCGAACCGGGCAACTCCCCCCGTACCCATCGCGTCCAGCACTCACCGCGTTCCACTCAGTACCGGGCACAGTGGGCGTGCCAGGGTGAGACACACGCGGTCGACCTGTCCGCGCCGGGGCTCATCCGGAGGATTCGACCGGGAGTTCCGGGTCGTTTGCCCACTCACTGAGCGAGCCGTCGTACACCGCCGCATCGGTGACGCCGGCCCGGTGCAACGCGAGGGCGGTGCTACTTGCCGCAACCCCGGCCAGGCAGTACGTGACCACAGTGTCGGCTGCCAGCGCACCGACATCGGCAAACCGCTCCCGGAGGCGACCGGGGGGCAGATACCGCCCCGTCTCGGGGTCGACTACGGACTCCTCCCCGATTGCGGGGACGTTGACACTCCCCGGAATCCGTTGTTGTGTGTGGTCCGCCGGTCGGAGCGCGTTGACCACGGTCGCGTCCCCGTCATCGAGTGCTCGTTCAACGTCCGTCCGCCCGGCGACCAGTTCCGGGCGATACTCGGGGGTAAAGCTCGCCGGCTCCGGCTCCGGCTGGGCGGCTGTCGTCGGGCGGTCCGCCGCTGTCCACCGGGTCCACCCGCCGTCTAACACACTCACCCGGTCGTGGCCAAACACCCGAAACAGCCACCAGAGTCTGGCCGGACCGACATTGTGATTCTCGCCGGCTGTGTCGTACAGGACGACGTGTGTCCCGTTGTCTATTCCGAGCTCGCCGACTTCCGTCGCGAACGCCTCGGCCGCGGGTAACTCCAGCGGATACGCCGGGTCGGTGGTGGTTGCAAAGTCCTCGAAGATGTCGGCAAAGACGCTGCCAGGGATGTGTGACGCCGCCCAGTCGTAGTAGCCGGTGTCGAGTTGGAACTCCCCTGTCTCCGGGTCGATTCCGACGTATGCTGTGCAGTCAAGCACCTGCACACCGGGGTCATCAAGTCGGGTCTCAAGCCAGTCCGGGTCGACGAGTGGTGGAACCTCACTGTCAACCATACGCGGCTCAAACGTCGGCCAACTCACATAAAATTATCCCCGCGACGGACAGTCGGCCGCAGACGAGGGCACCCGGTCAAACGTGACAGGTCCTCGCAGCGGCCAAACCGCACCGCACGGGCCCGTATCGGGCCAGTGTTAATCAACCCGGAACCACAGTAAACCATGTACTAGCATGGAAGAACTCGAACGCGTTCTGAGCAGGTACGCGACCAGCCAGGACCTGATGGACAAGATCAGGTACACCGCCGAGTCACTGAGTATGGGATTCGACCAGTGGGGTGAGCCGTACGTAAGTGGCCCGAGTCTGTATCTGCTGATCGTCGCCGAGACCAACTTCGACGCGTACACCGACCCGATGGGGGACAACAGATGGCCGACCGAGCGATGCCGGGTCGTCAACGAGTCGCCGGACACATTCACCGAGGTCACCCACGACGTGGCAGCCAGCCAGGACGGTGCCGTTGTCGTCACCGGGGACGGGACGATCCAGGAGCAGATGGTCCGGGTCCGCAGCCCCAGCCGGGAGTACATCAACACGTTCGACAAACTCGAGTACGCCGACTGGATGGGGGCAAAGCACATGAGTGCGCTCGAAACGTCGATCCGCGAGGAGGTCCTGTGGGTCATCACGCTCAGCGAGGAGAACGGGCGCGTCACGACGTTTCTCGACGGCACATACCAGGACTACCCCCGCGAGGAGATCGGCGGCCGATGGCGGCCTGACTGACGGTCAGACTGTCCGGACCTGTCGGTCGCCTCCTCTCGGGGTTGCAGTATCCACACACCTATCGGCCAGCCGACAGGGGGACGGGATGACGGGTGCCGTGGTGAAACTGGGAGATATTTGTCGCTCACTCCGGCGGGGCGTCAGGTACTACCTATTCTAACCCATTACTGTGGTATGGGTATCCTCGTTGCTGTCAGCGACGATGACCAGTTCGAGACAGTCCTGAACGTGGCAGTGCAGTTGGCCGCCGGGTTAGAGCAGGAACTGCACGTCACGCACATCACGGAGACCGAGAGTGCATCCGGGGAGGAGCGGGCCTTCCGTGACGATGTCCGGGCATCCGTCTCCGAGACGGACGTTCCCGTCGAGATCGACCTCGAGCATCTCAGCCGGGGCGGACTCCGCTCGGGGACGGCAATCGGCAAGCAACTTCTCGAACTCACCGAACGTGCCGACATCGACCACATCGTGGTCGGCCACCGCTCGAAGGGCCGGCTGACCACGGTTCGTGAAGGACACACCGGCTTTGTCGTTGCCGAGGAGGCGGCAGTCCCGGTCACGATCGTCCCCGAGGCGGTCGACCCGTGACGCACCCACCCTGACGACCGTGTGGGTATCGGCTCCTCTGCTCTCGGCACCTCACCGCGGTAGCAGGGGCGGCAAGTCGGCACCGCGGCGCTTCGGTGCCGCCCAAATGTCGCCCGTGTCATACGGCCCGAACACCCGTCGGGGCCGGGACACCGAGAGCCGACCATTAATCAACCCCGGGTATGTGTGTGTGGGCATGGGTACCGGAACACGAACCCCGACACGCATCGAGAGCTACATGTCGAGCCCCGTCGAGACCGTCGAACACGACGCGTCGCTCGTCGAGGCGTCAGGTCTGATGCACGAGGCGGGGATCAAGGCGGTGGTCGTCCGGACCGACCCGCTGTCGATCCTCACCAGCACGGACGTGGTCCGGGTCGTGTCCAGAGGTGAGGACACCACCGAAATCTCGGCTGCGGAGGCCGCGACCGAGATCAGCCAGACTGCCGCCCCGGAGGACTATCTCCAGGAGGCAGCCTCGGCAATGCTGCGCCACGGGATCAGCCACCTCCCGGTCGTCGACGGCGACGACCTCGTCGGGATCATCACCACGACCGACCTCACCGAGCGCCAAGCCGGCTGACAGTCATAGGGTTCTGCCGTATGCGGCGTTCGCCGCCGTCGGTGCTAT
>CAZQZE010000140.1:0-6649 GCA_964597715.1 uncultured Halobacteriales archaeon | reverse complement strand
CCCGTTTGTCCTCTGGCGGTCGGGCTCACGCCAGCGTGAGGGCAAGTTATACGCCTCGGCGACGTTCCTCTACACGAGGGATTTTCATGACAGACGACTTCGAACTCAGCGCACCTGAATTGACCCCGGCGGACATACTGGTCCTCGAGGACGACCGCTTCACCGAGGAGACCGTCGCGCTCGTGACCGGCGCGGCCTCGGGGATCGGGCAGGCGACGTCGGTCGCCCTGGCGATGAACGGGCTGACGGTCGTCGGCGCCGATATCGACAGCGAGGGGCTCGACGAGACGGCCGCCATGGCCGCCGAGTTCGACGCCCCCGGCCGCGTCGAGGGTGTCGAGACCGACCTCACCAGCGACGACGACGTTGCGGCGGTCGTCGAGGCTGCCGCCGACGAGGGCGAGCTTCGGTACGTCGCCAATATCGCCGGCCTCCAGCACATCGACAGCATCGCCGACTACCCGGTAGAGCAGTATGACCTCCTGCTCGACGTGATGGTGCGTGCCCCTTTCCTCACCGCGAAACACGCCATCCCGCACATCAACGGGACCGACGACGGGGTGGGGGCTATCGCGAATATGTCCTCGGTCCACGGCCAGTACGCCACCCGTGACAAGCCCGCCTATATCACCGCCAAACACGGGCTCACAGGGTTGACCCGGTCGATCGCCGCCGAGGGCGAGGGGACCCTGCGCTCGTTTTCGGTGTCGGTCGGGTACGTCCTGACGCCGCTGATGGTCGACCAGGTCGAGGAGACCGCGGCGGAGCGGGACATCCCCGAGCAGGAGGTTATCGAGGACGTGATGCTCGGCCAGGCCCGCACGAAGGAGATGATGACCCCCGCCGAGGTGGCGAATCTGTTTACCTTTGGCCTGTCCAGTCACGGCAACCACCTCAACGGCGCCGACCTGCTCTGGGACGGCGGCTACACCCACACCTACGAGTGAGCGATGAGTGACACCGGTGACGCGGATGTCGGTGACCCCGACGCGGCAACGGCGGAGCGTGAGACGACCGAGGCGGCGAGTGCGACTGCCGGCGACGCCGAGCACACCAACGTCGCGGTCGCCTGCCAGGGCGGGGGCAGCCACACCGCCTTTACCGCGGGGGTACTCCAGACGCTGCTTACCGAGGTCGACTGGTCGACCCACGAACTCGTCGGGATCAGCGGCACCTCCGGCGGGGCGTTCAACGCGCTTGCGACCTGGTACGGGCTGGTGACGGAGGGCCCGGAGCGGTCGGTCGAGTTGCTCGGGGAGCTGTGGGACGCCCTCTCGGCGAAGCAGGCGGGCGACCGGGCGGCCAACTCCTGGGTGACGGCGCTCAACCGGCTGGAGAACTCGGGGTTTCCGTTCCCGCAGGTCAGCCCCTACGACGTCCCCGGGGACGAACTCGGGAAGGACCGTATCCGGGAGGCGCTCGAGTCGTGTATCGACTTCGACGCGGTCCCGCCGCTGTGTGACCGGGACACACCCGAGCTGGTCGTCGGAACCGTCGACGTCAACGGCGGGGTCTTCGAGACGTTCACCAACGAGGCGGTCACCGTCGACGCCGTCCTCGCCTCGGCGGCGGTCCCGAACCTCTTCGAGGCCGTCGAGATGAACGGGCACGGCCACTGGGACGGGCTGTTCTCACAGAACCCACCGGTCTACGACCTGATGCACCAGCCCCCCGACCGCAAGCCCGACGAGCTGTGGGTCGTCCAGATCAACCCACAGGAGGTCGAGGAGGTCCCCACCAGCACCATGGAGATCAACGACCGGCGCAACGAACTCGCGGGCAACATCTCGCTGAACCAGGAGCTGGGGTTCATCGAGCGGGTCAACGACTGGGTGGAGGCGGGCAAACTCCCCGCCGACGAGTTCACCCACACCGAGGTCCGGCGCATCGAGATGGGCCAGCGCTACGACACCGCCACCAAGGTCGACCGCGACCCTGCCTTTATTCAGGAGCTACTCGAGGACGGCCGGCGGGCGGCGAGCGAGTTTCTCGCCGAACAGTGAACTCCGCCAGCCCTGCCTGCTGACGGCCTCAACGCCGCCGCTGAGTGTCGACAGATCCGCGTCACGGAAGGCATAATGGGGCAGAACCCCTACGGTCTATGTGACCACACACGTTGCAGTCGTGGGTGCGTACGGAAGCGCAGGCGTCGCGGTCGCCCAGCGACTGGCCGACGCGCCCGACGTCCGACTCACCCTCATCGACGACGGCGACCCCGGCGGCGGTCTCTGTATCCTCCGGGGATGTATGCCCTCGAAGGAGGTGCTCTCGGCGGCCGAACACCGCTTTGCCGCGCGCCACGACGACCGACTCACCGGGCCGCTTCCGGAGGTCGACCTCGAACGGGTCGTCGAGCGGAAAAACGAGCACACCAGCGACTTTGCCGCCCACCGCCGGAGCGCGGTCGAGCGGCTCGCCGACCGCGAGAACGTCGTCTTTCACCGCGAGACGGCACAGTTCGTCGGCGACCGCCGGCTGACTGTCGGTGACCGGACGGTCGAACCCGACTACGTCGTCGTCGCCACCGGGTCCACGCTGAACCGCCCCGACATCCCGGGGGTCGGGGATGTCGACGTGGCGACCAGTGCGGACGTGCTCGACGCCACCACGCTGCCGGAGACGGGTGTCGTGATGGGCTTTGGCTACGTCGGGATGGAGATGGTCCCCTATCTCAGCGAGGCCGGCGGGATGGACCTGACCGTTATCGAGCACGACAGCCGTCCGCTGGACGAGGCCGACCCGCCATTCGGGGACGCGCTGCTCGACTACTACCGCGAGCAGTTCGACATCGACGTCCTCACGAACACCGACGAGAGGCGGGTCGAACCCGACGGCGAGGGTGTCCGGCTGACCGTCGAGCGTGACGGCCAAGAACAGACCATCGAGGCCGACCAACTGTTCACGTTCACCGGCCGTCGCCCCAACGTCGACCGGTTGGGGCTCGACCAGGCGGGGCTCTCCCCCGGGTCGGACTGGGTTGCGGACACCATGCAGGCCCGCGACAACGAGCGGGTGTTCGTCGCCGGCGACGCGAACGGGAAGGAACCGATCCTCCACGTCGCAAAGGAACAGGGGACGGTGACCGCCGAGAACATCCTGGCACACCGCGAGGGCGACCAACTGACCGAGTACGAGAACGTCCACCACCACGTCGTCTTCTCGGGGCTGGGGGTGCTCCCGTACGCCCGGGTCGGCCACTCCGCCGAGTCGGCCCGGGCGGCGGACCTGGACCACGTTGTTGTCACCCGCGAAACCGCCAGTGACGGCGTCTTCCGGACGAAAAACGTCCCCGAGGGGCTGGGCCGGCTTGTCGTCGGCACCGACGGGACGGTGCTGGGCTGGCAGGGGTTACACTACCACGCCGACGCCATGGCAAAGACGATGCAGGTCGCCGTCGAGATGGAACTCGACGTCCGTGCGGTCCCGGACCGGGCCTACCACCCCACAACCCCCGAGATCATCGACGGGCTGGTTCGGGACGCCGCCGGCGAACTCGACCGGTAAGGATTTATTCCTCGCCGATTGACGTTCCTCGTGTGGAAGTGTCTACCATGGGTACCCCCGGCGAGTTCGTCTGTGACATCTGTGAGGAACGCTTCGCGTCCGAGGCGGAACTGGAGCGACACGTCCACGACGCCGGCCTCGTCGACTGACCGGCCGGGTAACGTGGGTGTCAGCCCCGTTTTTGTCGCCTCGCCTCGACGGTAACCCGTGGGTCTCTCACCAGTTCTCGTCGCCGGTGTCACCGCGGTCGTCCTCGTCGCCGGCGCGGTCAACGGTCTCGCCGGCTTTGGCTTTGCGCTCGTCGGGACGATGGCGCTCGCCTCGGTCGTCGACCCGGCGGTTGCGGTCGTGTTCATGATCCTGCCGGTGATGGCGGTCAACCTCTCGCTGGCACGGGACCTGTCGGCCGACCAGCTCCGGACCTGTGGCCGGCGCTTTGCTCCGCTGGTCGCCGCCGCACTCGTCGGGGCCGTCGCCGGGATGGCGGCCCTCCAACGCCTCCCGCAGGCCCCGCTGAAAGCCGGGCTCGGGCTGGTCACGCTGGCGTTTGTCGTCACCGCACAGCAGGCCGTTCCGATCCCGCTGCTGACCGCCACGCGCGACCGGTGTTTCGTCGAGAGCCGGCCGGCGATGGCCGGCGTGGGGGCGGTCTCCGGGCTTCTCTTTGGCGGGACGAACGTCGGCGTCCAAGTGATCGCCTACCTGCGAAGCTGTGACCTCTCACACGGCCTGTTTGTCGGCGTCGTGGCGATGGTGTTTCTCGGGCTCAACGGCGTCCGGGTGGCCGCGGCCGGGGCGCTCGGGCTCTACCCCGGGCCCGCCGCTGTTGGCGCCTCCGCCGCGGCTGCCGTCCCCGCCGTTGCCGGCGTGGCCGTCGGCAAGCGGCTCCGGGCCCGGGCCAGCGAGTCCCGCCGGCGTGCGGTCGTCCTCGCCCTCCTGACGCTCGTCGGGGTCAGGCTCCTGTTCGCCGGCGCCGGTATCGCGTGACCTGGCGGCCGCAACCGCCGACCGAGTCGGGTGAGCGAGACGTACCCTCGCTGGGGGATTCTTGTCCACGGGCGGCCAGGGGGAACCATGGAGGAGTACGACTTCCTGGTCATCGGTTCGGGCTCCGGGCTTGACGTCGCCAACGCGGCGGTCAGTCGCGGCGAGTCCGTCGCCATCGTCGAGAAGGGACGGCTCGGGGGCACCTGTCTCAACCGTGGCTGTATCCCCTCGAAGATGCTGCTGTACCACGCCGACGTCTTGGAGACTGTCGAGCGCGCCGACCGGTTCAATATCGACGCCGAGGTCCACGACGTCGACTTCGCCGACATCGTCCGGGAGGTCACCGAGGACGTCGGCGCGGACAGTGACTCGATCCGGCGGGGGCTGGATGACTCGGCCGACCACGCCCTCTACGAGGGGGAGGCCCGCTTCGTCGGCGAGCGGACCGTCGAGGTCTCCGGCGGTGCGGACGACGGCGCCCGACTCCGCGGCGAGCGGGTCCTCGTCGCCGCGGGGACCCGGCCGGCGGTCCCCGATATCGAGGGGGTCGACGCCGTCGACTTCCTCACCAGCACCGAGGCCCTCCGGCTTCAGGAGCCGCCGGACCACCTCGTGGTCGTCGGCGGTGGCTACGTCGCGGCCGAGTTAGGCCACTTCTTCGGGACCTTCGGCAGTGACGTGACGCTCATCGGCCGCCGACCCCACCTGTTGCCCGAGACCGACCCCGAGGTCGGGCGGGCGTTCACCGACCGCTACGCCGACCGGTTTAGCGTCCACACGGGCCACGAGGCCGTCGCCGTCTCTGCGGCCGACGGCGAGGTGACCGTCGAGACCCGGCCGTACCCGCCGGCGTTCGACGGTGACCCTGACGGGACGGGGGTTACCGTCACCGGCTCCGACCTGCTGCTTGCGGCCGGCCGCCGGCCCAACACGGACACGCTGAGCGTCGCGGCCGCGGGGGTCGAAACCGACGACGCCGGGTTTGTCGAGACCGACGCGTATCTCCGGACGACCGCCGACGGCGTGTGGGCGCTTGGCGACATCGCCGGCGAGTACCTGCTGAAACACACCGCCAACCACGAGGCCCGTGCGGTCGTGCAGACCCTCTTTGGCGACCCCGAGCCGGTCGACTACACGGCGATGCCGTTCGCGGTCTTTGCCTCCCCGGAGGTTGCCGGTGTCGGTGCGACCGAGGACGACCTCGACGGGGAGTACGCGACCAACACCTACCGCTACGAGGACACCGCCCGCGGAGACGCGATGAAACGCGAGGGAATGGTGAAGGTCATCGTCGACCTGGAGGGGGAGATACTGGGCTGTCACATCATGGGCCCCGAGGCATCGAACCTGATCCAGGAGGTGGTGGTGGCGATGAACGCCGGGTCGGGGACGGTCCGGGACATCCGCGACTCGGTTCACATCCACCCGGCGCTGTCGGAGGTCGTCCAGCGCGCGTTCTCCGGGCAGTTCTCCCGCGGCGGGCACAGTCACGGTCACGACCACTGACGGCCCGGAACCCGCCAGCGGGCGCGCGGTCTGGTGTGGGCCGCGCCAGACCGCGGCCGGTATATACCCACCCCAGCACAACCACCGTCGGAATGACAAAGGCAGCAGTCATCATCCTCGCAGGGACCGACACACACCCCGATGTCGGCCGGCTGGTCAACGGGCTCGAGGCCGCACGGGAGTTCGCCGAGGCCGAGGGCGACGACCTCGAACTGATATTCGACGGCGCGGGCACACAGTGGATTCCGGAGTTGGAGGACCCGGACAGCGACTACCACGACCTCTACCGGACGGTACGGGGCAGTGCCGGTGTCTGCGAGTTCTGTGCCGACGCCTTCGGCGTCGACGACGCGGTCGGCGACAGCGGTGCGGTCCGGCTGGACGACCACGACGGGCACCCCAGCGTTCGCTCACTCGTCGAGGATGGCTACGAGGTCATCACCTTTTGAGCGCGCTCACCGCTCGGTGACCAGAAACTCCTGGCCCTGCTCCATCCGGAGGGTCATCTCCGGGGAGACGGGCGGCTCGCCGTCGGCGTCGTTCTCGCCAAGCCAGTAGAGGTCGAACTGCCGGCCGATAGTCGCCAGCGCGAGCTTTGCCTCCAGCAGCGCGAACTCCCGGCCGATACAGATCCGCGGGCCGCCGCCGAAGG
>CAZQZE010000139.1:0-6690 GCA_964597715.1 uncultured Halobacteriales archaeon | reverse complement strand
ACTCCGTCCCGTCGTCGTTCTCCAGGAGTTCGACGCGGTCGATCCCCTCGATCGGCGCGGCGACGACCCCCTCGGTGAGGAGGGCAACGGCGGTCCGGACCGCCCCCTCGACCGTGCCGGCCCGGGTGTCGTAGTCACCAACGTTGCCGTCGACAAAGTCCTCGACCAGCGCCAGCGCGGCCGCCTCGCGGGACATCCGGCCGTCGAGTTCGCGGACCCGCTCGGCGACGCCGTCGATGCCGAGGATGTTCTCGACGCGGTCGGCCATGTCCGTGGCGACGGGGATCTCCACGCTCTCGGTGGGGTCGCCGCCGCGCTCGCGGGCCCGGTTTGCCACGTCGAAGGCCGCATCGAGGCTGTCCTCGAGTTCCTGGAAGTAGCGGTCGTCGGCGGGCCGCATTACAGCTCCCAGAGGTCCAGGTCGGTCACGGGGTCGCGCTCGCGGACGAGTTCGGTGTCGAACGCCCGCAGGTAGAGCTCGCCGGCAAAGACCGTCGCCGAGTCCAGGTGGCCCGCGACAGTCGTCCCGTCCGGCCGCGAGAGCGCGACGTGGGTGTGCGCGAAAGGCTCGCCGTCGAGCATCGAGACGTTCCCGACCGCCGGCACCACCTCCAGGTGCTCGTCGAAGACGATGCTGTCGTACGCCTGGCTGTCCTGGTCGTAGAAGGCGAGTTCGGCGTCCTGCACCGCACCCAGGCCGAGGAAGAAGGCGGAGGCGATCTCCTGCTCGGCAGCGAAGGCCTCGACCTGGGCCCGCCAGTCCCGGTCGTGCTCCAGTCGCGCGACGAACTCCCGGGTGGCGTCGACTTCCTGGTAATCCATACCCGGCCCGATGGCTGGGGGCTTCAAAAACACACTGGTCAGCCGTGTTCCGGCCCCCGACGTCACACGGTCGTGCGTAACTTTTTGAGGGCCACGAAACAGGAGAGGGGCTCCGTGGTCCGAGGTGTCGATTCTCCCGGAGACTGCTGAAATCGGTTAGGCACGGCCGTATCAGGCGGGCAGCGAAACCCGGCCGGCGACGAGCTTCCGGGTGGCGTCCCAGAACTGGAGTTCCGTGACCGTCCACTCGATGGACTCGACGGGGCCGAGCAGCCGCTTTGCGGCGTCGAGACTCCCCCCGCGGGCGACCGTCACGTGGGGGGTGTAGTCGGCGCCCTCGAGGCGGGTCACGGGCTCGAAGGCCTGACAGAGCCGGTCGTGGAGCTCCCAGATCCCCGGCGACTCGACGGCGAGGTAGACGACCGGCCCGGAGCCGGCCGTTGGCTCGGCAAACCAGTCCACCCGGTCGACGCGGACCTCGAAGGGGGGCGTGCCGGCGAGCGCCTCGCGGGCGCGGGCCTCGACCCGGTGGGGCTCGCCCTCGGGGAGCCGCTTTGCGACGAGTGTTCGGTCGTCGCGGACCCGTACCCCGCCGGCGCCCGGCCCGGGGCCCGACGGGTCGAGCTCGGCACCGCCCTGCCTGGCGGTCAGGTCGGCGGCAACCTCGGCGGCCAGCCCGGAGACCCGGCCCGGCACCGGGACGTTGACGCTGTTCACACCGGGAGTCGGTGACGGGGGTCAAAAAGCGCGTCGGGAGCGAGGCGGCTACAGCCGGTCGAGCAGGGAGAGGACAATCAGGACGATAACGGCGACCCCGAGAAGCTTTGGAAGCGGGACGAGGATGAACTGGAGGACGTCGACAAAGGTCTCCACGACCTCGAGGGCCAGCCAGACTGCCACGAGGACGAGGATAACCCGCAGCAGGGAGTCGGTGTCGGTGTCCATACGCGGCGATTCCCCGCGCGAGGTATAGCCCTTCTGGCCTGGCGACGGCAACAAGCCACTTGAGCGGTGCAGGCAAAGAGGCGGGGAATGAGTGTCACAGGGCGGGTCGCTATCGCGTTCGTCGCCGTCGTGCTGGCGGTCTCGGCTGTCCCCGCCGGCGTCGCGGTGCAGGACGGTCCCTCGCCCGTCGGTCAGACCGGTATCGACGCCGACACCACAACACTCGCCGCGGCTGTCGGGCCGAACGGGGACGCCGGCTGGCGGGTCACCTACCGGGTCGAACTCGACGACAGGAACGCCACGGACGCCTTCGAGTCGCTGCGCCGGGACATCGAGGCCGACCGGTCGCGGTATCTCTCGACGTTCCGCGAGCGCATCGAGGCGACCGCCGCGAGCGCCGAGAACGCGACCGGCCGGGAGATGTCGGTCGGGAACTTCAGCGTCGAGGTGGAAACCCGGGCACAGCCCGACACCACCTTCGGCGTGGTCACCTACCGCTTCGCGTGGAACGGCTTCGCCGCCACCGACGGCGACCGGGTGGCCATCGGCGACGCACTCGACGGGCTGATCCTCGACTCCGGGACTGCCCTGCGGGTCACCTGGCCCGACGGCTACGGGGTCACGGACGTCACGCCCGGCTCGGCCGAACGGGAGGACGGCACCGTCGTCTGGCGCGGCCCCGCGGACTTCGAGGCCGGCGAGCCCCGGGTGACCGTCGGGCAGGGCGCTACGCCGACACAGCCAACGTCGCCGGGCGGCGACGACGGCGACGGAGCGGGCGGCGGGCTAGGTGTGTTGCCCCCGGTCGTGGCCCTCCTGCTCGTCGCCGTCGTGGTCGGGGCCGTCCTGCTGGCGCGGCGAGGGGAGGGTGGGTCGGCCGACAGCGCGGGCGGCAGCGACACCGGCGGGCCCGGGCCCGGAACCGGTGCGGGCGGCGAGGCGTCCGGCGCCCCGCCGGAGGCGTTGCTCAGTAACGAGGAGCGGGTGCTCCGGCTGCTGGAGGAGAACGGCGGCCGGGTGAAACAGCAGGCGGTGGCCGAGGAGCTGGGCTGGACCGCCGCCAAGACCAGCCAGGTCGTCGGCAGCCTCCGCGACGACGGCGAACTCGACTCGTTCCGGCTGGGCCGGGAGAACGTTCTCACACTCCCGGACGTGGAGGTCGACGGCGGCGACGAGTGAGTGCCCCCGACGGAGAGGATGACAGCAAGGTCGCCGGACGTGAACGGTTTGAATCCGGTTTGATCGGCGGTAATCCGCGGCGAGACGGGGACAAACGTCGACCCCTTATATGATCGTGGGGGAACGAGGTGGGGGTACGATGCAACGGAGCACCGCACTCACGGTCGCACTGCTGGTCGCCTGCGCCGCGGCGGTCCCGCTCGTCGGAATCGCCGCGTCCGGCAACCAGCCCGCACAGGTCACCGAGAACAGCTCGAACAGCTCCGTGACGCCCGGGGAGCGCCTCTCGGGGGTCGTCGGCGTACAGGGGGCCGAACTCGAGGGCGAGGTCGACGAGCGGGCCTTCGGCATCCAGGTCGCCCAGGCGGCCACGAACGAGTCGAGAGCCGCCGTCGTCGCCGACAAACTGGTCGAACTCGAACAGCGCGTGGAGGACCTCGACGAGCGCAAGCAGCGCCTCGGTGAGGCTCGCGCGAACGGCTCCATCAGCGAGGGCGAGTACCGCGCCGAACTCAGCGAGGTGGCCGCACAGTCCCAGTCGACCCAGCGCCTCGTCAACGCCTCCAACGAGACCGCTAGCGGCCTGCCCGCCGACGTGCTCGAGGCCAACGGCGTCAACGTGAGCGCCATCCAGACCCTGAGGAACAACGCCGGCAACCTCACCGGGCCGGAGGTGGCGGCGGTCGCACGCTCCATCGCGGGTCCGAGCCCGGGGATACCGCCGAGCGCCGACGCGGGCCCGGGCGACAGGGGCCCCGGTGACCGCGGCAACAGCACCGACACCCCCGACGGGGCTGAGACACCCGAGGGCAACAGCACCGACACGCCCGAACGCGACGGGACCAGCACACCGGAGGACAGTCAGGCCGGCACCCAGCGCGGCGGCGGAACCGACACACAGACCCGGACCGACCGGGCCGGAAACTGAGGCGACAAACAGCCAGAACCACGCTCATGTCTCCCACAACCAGATTATCAGTGTATCACCGCACAGTAGTCCTGTTACTCGTCGTAGGCGCGCTGGTCGTTCCGGCGGGCGCGATGGCAGCGTCGCCCGACCGTGTCGCATCCCACGACGGGGGGACCGACCCCGTATTCGTCGTCAGCCTCGCGGAGGACGGCTCGGCGGAGCTGGCCGTTCGCTACACGTTCGACCTCTCCACGGACAGCCGCGCGGCCGCCTTCGAGGAGCTGGAGACCAACGAGACGGCCCGGGCGGGCTTTGCCGACCGCTTCGAGCGCCGCATCGCCGCGGTCACCCAGGACGCCGAGACCGTCACCGGCCGCGAGATGAGCGTCGGCGACACCGCCGTCGACCTGCGCACGGAGGGTGAGACCGGCGTCGCCGAACTCCGCGTCGGCGTCGAGGGGCTAACGGCGGTCGACGGGGCCGGCGTCACCCTCGCCGAGCCGTTCGCCAGCGGCTTCGAACCGGACCGCGAGTTTCGGGTGGTCCCCCCGGACGGCTACGCCGTCGAGTCGGTGACGCCCCCAGCCGGCAGTGAGGTCGACGGCGAGCTTGTGTGGGCGGCCGGGACCGACCTGAGTGGCTTCGAACTGGTCGCAAGTGGTGAGACCGGGGGGACGGCCACAAGCAGTAGCGACGATAGCGGCGACACACAGGCGGAGACTACCGGCGGCGGGAGTCCCGGGTTTGGCAGCGTGGCTGCCCTCGTGGCGCTGGCGGCGACGCTCGTTGCGCTGCGACGGCGCTGAGCCTGCCACCCGGTCACAGGTCGGCTCCTTCTCGGAAGATATTTCAAGACACACCAGAAAAGGGAAATACATGATATCGACCCGCGTTTCCGGCCGCGCCCGGTCCGCCAGCGGGTCCGCTCTTCTCCGAGTGCGACGACCGGGCCGGTAAGGCCCGTCCACTCACCCCTTCTGTCCCGTCCCGTCCAACCGCCGCCCACCGTCGGGTGCTGGGCGGTCACCCGTTCGAACCCGACACCAGTTCCGCACACACCACACACAACACATGCCAGAGGACACCACCACACGTGTCGCGCTCGCCTTCTCGGGTGGGCTCGACACAACAGTCTGCGTCCCGCTGCTCGAGGAGGAGTACGGCTACGACGAGGTAATCGGCGTCACCGTCGACGTCGGTCAGCCCCGCAAGGAGTTCGACGAGGCCGAGGAGACCGCCGCGGCGCTCGACGTCGACCACTACGTCGTCGACGCCCGCGAGGAGTTCGCCGAGCTGTGCCTGCGCTCGGTAAAGGCAAACGCCACCTACCAGGGGTATCCCCTGGGGACGGCGCTGGCTCGCCCGGTCATCGCCCAATCGATCCTCGACGTCGCCCGCGAGGAGGGGTGTGACGCCGTCGCCCACGGCTGCACCGGGAAGGGTAACGACCAGCTCCGGTTCGAGGCGGTCTGGCGCGAGTCCCCGCTTACCGTGGTCGCACCCGTCCGCGAACTCGGCCTGACCCGGGAGTGGGAGCAGGAGTACGCCGCCGAGCGCGGCCTGCCCGTCGAGGGCGGCAGCGAGGGGCGGTACAGCATCGACACCAACCTCTGGAGCCGGTCGGTCGAGGGCTCGGAGCTCGAGGACCCCGCCACCATCCCGGAGGACGACATCTACGACTGGACACAGAGTCCGGACGGGACGGAGGCAGAGCTTGTCGAAGTCGAGTTCACGGCCGGCGAGCCGGTCGCGCTGGACGGGCAGGCTATCGAGCCCGTCGAGCTGGTCGAGCAGCTCAACGAGCGGGCCGGCGCCCACGGCGTCGGCCGGACCGACATGATGGAAGACCGGATGCTCGGGCTGAAGGTGCGGGAGAACTACGAACACCCCGCGGCGACCGTGCTCCTGACAGCCCACGAGGCGCTCGAACAGCTCGTGCTCACCCAGGAGGAGCGCCAGTTCAAGACACAGGTGGACGGGCAGTGGGCCCAGAAGGGGTACCAGGGGCTGGTCGACGCGCCGCTCGTCGAGGCCCTGGAGGGCTTTATCGACACGACAAACGAGCGTGTCACCGGCACCGTCACGGTGAAGCTGGAGGGTGGCCACTGCCGGCCGGTCGCCCGCGAGAGCGACTTTGCGGTCTACTCGGAGTCGGCGGCCTCCTTCGACGAGGAGGCTGTCACCGGCGGCATCACCCAGGAGGACGCCACCGGCGTCGCCAAGTACCACGGCTTCCAGTCCCGGCTGGCAAACCGCGCCGCCGAGAACGCGAACGGCGGGGAGGAGTGAGATGACCGAGGACGGTGCGGACGGGGGTGAGGAGGGCGCCGCGGACGGCGAGGGTGTCGTCCGCCGCGACCGTTTCTCGGGTGGCCCCGCCCGTGCCTTCCTCTCCTCGCTGGCCGACGACGACCGCATCTTCGCCGCCGACCTCGCCGTGGACCGCGCCCACGTCGTGATGCTCGCCGAACAGGGGGTCATCGGCGCCGAGGACGCCGGGGCGATCCTGGGGGCCCTCGCCGCGGTCGAGACGGCGGGCCACGCCGCGTTGCCCGACGGCGAGGACGTCCACGAGGCGGTCGAGACGGCCGTCATCGACCGGGTCGGGCCGGCGGGCGGGCGGATGCACACCGCCCGCTCGCGCAACGACGAGGTGGCCGCCTGCGTCCGGTACCGGCTGCGCGGGGACCTGCTCGGGGCGCTGGCGACACTGGTGGAGGCCCGCGAACAGCTGCTGGCGACTGCCGCCGGACATACGGGGACGGTGGCCCCCGGGTACACACACCTCCAGCCGGCCCAGCCGACCACCGTTGCCCACTGGCTGTGCTCCTACG
>CAZQZE010000138.1:0-6745 GCA_964597715.1 uncultured Halobacteriales archaeon | reverse complement strand
CAGGGGTGGGAGGATGTCAAGGCGGGTAGCGGCCGATACTGTCGCCGTGGCGGGGGCTTTTGTGGCTCGGTCACATACGTGGCATCGATGACACGACTGCGGATCGCCCTGCTGAACGCGGCCCATGGCGGGGACCACACCCGCCGAAACTTCCGGCGGGAGGTCGACGCCGACCTCGTGGAGTTCGACGTGACCGAGCGGCAACTCCCCGACGGCTTCGCGTTCGACGGCTGTATCGTGACCGGGTCGCGGGCCTCGGTCTACTGGGACGAGCCGTGGATCGGCGAACTGAAGGAGTGGGTCGGCGACGCCGTCGAGGCCGGCCTCCCCTTTCTGGGGGTCTGTTACGGCCACCAGCTGCTCGCGGACGTGCTGGGCGGGCGCGTCGAGGGGATGGACGAGTACGAGATCGGGTACCGGACGGTCGAACACGACGGTTCCCCGCTGTTTGAAGGGGTCGACGAGGAGTTCACCGTCTTCACCACCCACTCCGACCGGGTCGCCGAACTCCCGCCCGGTGCCGACCTGATCGCGAGAAACGACTACGGGGTCCACGGCTTCCGGAAGGGGGATATCTTCACCGTCCAGTTCCACCCCGAGTACGACATGGAGACCGCCCGGACGGTCACGGAGGGAAAGGACGACCAGCTCTCCCCCGAGCGGCTCCAGGCGGTGCTCGACGGGGTTACCGAGGAGAACTTCGCGGCCGCCTGTGAGGCGAAGATACTGTTCGACAACTTCGTCGACTACGTTCGGACACGGCGCGAGACTGAGGTCGGGGCGGAGACGGCCGCCGACGACTGACCGCCAACCCGCCCCAGCGGGCGACGGCCGGCTACGAGAACCGCCCGGTTATTGCCTCACACGCCTGACAGACAGTCACCAGCCCTGACCCTGTATCGGCACGCTCGACCGCCACGGTGGTCCGTTCGCCACAGTCCTGACACTCCCGGCGGATATCGGCCGTGCTCGTGTCCGCGGGCGCGCCGAGCGCCAGCGCAACCACGCGTTCGTCGCCCTCGTTGCGTCCGAGTTGCCACTCGCCCGGCGCGAAGCGGACCGTCTCACCGGCCCCGACAGTCAGGTTGCCGTCCTCTGTCTCGAAGGTGGCCTCCCCCTCGATGACGTAGAACAGCTCCTCCTGGTCGGGGTGGCGGTGGTAGCCAAAGCCGAAGGCGTCGCCGGGCTCGAGTTCGTAGTGGTTGAGGGCCACCTCCTCGGCGCCGAGGGCCCGGCCCAGCGGCCGCTTTGCCGCCGCCGGCGATGTCCAGCTGTCGACATCGTCGACGCTCACCCGCTCCATCTCACTCGCTCCTGTCGATGTCGAGCTCGTCGTCGAGCCCGTCGAGCCAGTCTGCGTCGGACAGTTCCTCCATCTGCTCCCGGAAATGCTCCTCGCAGACACCGACCTGGACCCCCTCCTTCTCGACGGTGATGTCCGCCCCCCGGTTACAGTAGTGACACTCCATACCGAACCGTACTCGCGCCCCGGGCATGAAGCCTGCGAACCGGACCGGCCACCCGCCACGGACGCACGGTCACAGCGACCACGGTCGCCGGGTCGAACCCCTGTCCGTACTGACACGCCCAACAGTTCGCTCGCCCCGCTGAAACCGACGCGTTGATACCGGCCGGGTGACCGATCCCGGCTGTGAACCGGCGGGTGCTGCGCTACGCGGTGTTGTTGCTTGGCACGCTCGCGTACACCTGCCTGACCTTCGTCTGGTTCTCGCTTGCGGCGTATCTCTCGGCGGTCACGGCCGACCTCTCGCTCACCGCCACGCAGGCCGGCCTCCTCACCGGTGCGATCCCGCTGACCTACATTCCGCTCTCGCTGGTCTCGGGGTCGGTCGTCGACCGGGTCGGCCCGTACCGGGCCATCGGCGCCGGTCTCGTGGTCTTCGGGGCCGCACAGGTTGGCCGCGCCGCCGCCGGCTCGTTTGCCGCGATACTCGGGCTTACGATTGTCGTGGGTGCCGGCGCGACCGCGGTCACCTTCGGGCTCCCGAAGCTGGTCTCCGAACTCTTCCCGGCGGACGCCTCCGGCGCACCCTCCTCGGTGTACGTCCTCGGCGCCTCCGCGGGGACGGCCGCCGCCTTCAGCCTCGGGCGTGGTCTGCTGGGGCCGGCGGCCGGTGGCTGGCGGCCGCTGTTCCGGCTGACGGGGCTCGCGGTGCTGGGCTACGCCGCCCTCTGGCTGGTCGTCATCCGGCTCGTCCCCCTCTCGCGGATGCGCTCGGCCGACGCCGCGGCGGCCGCGGCCGACGCCGACGACGAGGTCAGCCTCGCCACACTGCGACGCGACATCGCCCGGGTGTTCGCCAGCGGGTCGATGCGGCTGGTCGTCGTCGCCGGTGTCGTCTACCTGCTGGTGGTCCATGGCTTCCAGAACTGGCTGGCAACGGTGCTCGAGGCCCGGGGGGTTCGGGCCCCGCTGGCTGCGACGGCTACCAGCGGCTTCGTCGTCGCCGCGGCGGCCGGAACACTCACGCTCCCGGCTCTCTCCGACCGGCTCGACGCCCGGGGGACCGTCATCGCGGCCTGTGGCGCCGTCTGTGCGCTTGGGACGGCGGTACTCCTGGTTCCCGGGGTCCCCGCCGTCGTCGGCGTTGCCGGCGCGCTCGCGGCCGGTGTCGGAGCCGGTGGCATCTCCCCGCTGGTCCGGGTCGTCCCCGCCGAACTCGAGGCGGTCGGCCCAGCACTGACCGGGACGGCCGTCGGGCTGGTCTTTGCCGTCGGCGAGACCGGCGGCTTTCTCGGCCCGTTCCTCATCGGGTGGCTCTACGACCTCTCCGGGTCGTACGCGCCGGGGCTCGCGGTCATCTGTGCGTGCTCGCTCGGGGCTGTCGTGGCCGGCCGGCGACTCCCGGTCTGAGTGTCGACGGCGTTCACAGCTGGCCGGCACACTCCCGGCAGTAGGCGTAGCCCGCCGCGTTGTGTGCGCCGCAGCTCTGACAGTAGACACCCTGGCCCTCGTCGGCGGAGCTGTGGTCGGGGCTGCGCTCGACGGGTGCCCGCGCGCTCTCGGTCTCCGACCCGCTGGGTGTGGTCTGTCCGCCCCGAGAGTCACGCAGGTACCGGTAGAGCACCACCTGCACGAGCGCGAATCCCACGAGGTAGACGGCCAGCCAGACCCACGTGGACATACCGGGCGTTTGCAACCGGTGTACTTGGATGTTCGGCCGGGACAACGTCCACCGGGGCTGAACCCCGCACTGACCGGCCGTGCTCCGGCCCCGTCGGCCGGAGGGGTCACACAGAACACCCTCTCGACGCGACGACACCGGCTGCTACAGGTGCGTCGGTGTCGGAGTCGCCGGTCGGCCGCTACGCGTCCGGTGGGGAGCGGTCGCGGCCGAACTCGTCGAAGACCTCCATGTTGTCGGGGACCTCGTGTGGGATCCGGCGCTGGTCGCGTCGCTCGACGTTTGCGTCCTCGACAGGCTCGGCAACGGACTCCCAGCCGTCCTTGACCCCGATACTCTGTGCGGGTGAGCCCGCGGCGATGTGGTGGGCGGGAATGTCCTTCGAGGCCGCCGACTTGGCCGCGAGAATCGCGTTTTCCCCGACCGCCACGCCGGCCTGCACCATCCCGTCGTAGGTAACCCGGGAGTCGTCCCTGATGACCGTGTGGTAGTTACTGATATGGGTCTGGTCGACGGCGTCGTGGCGGTGGGAGTAGATGTGGGCGTCGTCGGACACCGAGACCCGGTCGCCGAGGGTCAGCTTCCCCCGGTCGTCGAGGTGGACGTCGTCGTGGATGACGACGTTGTCCCCGACAGTGATGTTGTGGCCGTAGGTGAATGTGACCCCCTTGAAAAAGCGGCAGTTGTCGCCACACTCGTCGAAGAGGTGTTTGGCGAGCATCCGGCGAAACCGCAGGGCGAAGGCGATATTGTCGGCCATCGGGGTGGTGTCGAACTGCCGCCAGAGCCACTGGAGATACTTCGACCGCTCGAACTGCTCCTCCATGGTCTCGACCTCGGCGTAGTACTCGCTCTCGAGGGTGGCGTTACAGGGGTCATAGCCCTGCAGGCGGACCCGCTCGGCGGGGGAGATCTCCCCGCCGGACTGCCAGCGCTGGTAGGCCTCCCGGTCGCCGAAGAGGTCGATGAGCACGTCCTCCACCACGTCACAGATATCCTCCGCCTCGCTGGAGAGTCGTTCGTCGACATCCCGGATGAACTGCTGGAGCCCCTCCTCGGCCAGCGGAGGGAGGGAGACGTGTCGCTTCGTCATACCGTTTGTTTTGCCCGGCGGCGTTGATAGTCGTTGTGTGTGCGTGCGCGAGCGGTTGCCCGCACCTGCCGCGCCCGCGTCCGGCAGTCTCAAACCGACCCCGCCCCGTAGTGGACCCATGAGCGGTGTTCGTGGGCTGTTCTGGAACCGGAGGGAGGCGCGGCTCCGGGCCCCCTG
Source organism: uncultured Halobacteriales archaeon (assembly GCA_964597715.1). GTDB lineage: Archaea > Halobacteriota > Halobacteria > Halobacteriales > Haloarculaceae > Salinirussus. The sequence goes on along the minus strand of CAZQZE010000138.1, from coordinate 2,329 downwards.
GCGGGTCGGGGCGACGCTCTCACTCGTGTTGCTCGCCGCGGTTGTCGTCGCGCCCGTCGCCCGCCTGCTCACCGGGCTGGACGCACCCGGGAGTGGCTGGGACCTGGTCGTCCTCGCCGGGGCCTTTCTCGGGCTCTCGGTCGCGGTGGTCGGGCTCGCCTGGGTCGTCGACCGCCGGTACACCCGGGACCTCGGGGTCGCACTCGGGGGCCGGTGGTACCGGGACTGTCTCGCCGGCCTCGCCGTCGGCGTGGCGATGGCGACAGCCGTGGTGGCGGTACTGCTGGTGACGGGCGCGGCGTCGGTCACCGGGACAGTCACGGGCCGGGAGGCCCAGCTAACAGTGACCGGCGTCGGCCCGCTCGCCAGTGCCGGTCTCTGGGCGCTGTTTTACGCCGGGGCCGCAACCCTCGAGGAGGTCGCAGTCCGGGGCTATCTGCTCGTCAATGCCGCCGAGGGGCTGTCGGGTCGGTTCGGGCGCCGGCGTGGCGTCCTCGGCGCGGTCGTGGCTACCGCCGGCCTCTTTGGTGTCCTGCACGCAGCCAACCCCGGGGGCACGGTACTGGGACTGCTCAATATCACGATTGCGGGCCTCCTCCTGGGTGGGGCGTACGTCCTGACCGGCCGGCTCGCCCTGGCGGTCGGGGTCCACGCGGCCTGGAACTTCGGGCTCGGGGCGGTGTACGGGCTACCGGTCAGCGGGCTGGTGACCAGTTCGGCGCTGTTCGGGGTCGAACCCGACGGCCCGCGGGTCCTCACCGGCGGCGCGTTCGGCCCGGAGGGTGGGGTCGTGATGCTCGTGGCGCTTGCTGTCGGAGCGGCGCTTCTCCTCCTGTGGGTGCGTCGGTCGGAGGGGGGACTGTTTCTCCAGACCCATATCGCGGAGCCGGACCTGCGGGCGCGGCCGGCCGACACGGACGACGCGGACCGGGCCGACGAGGACGCGGCCAACACCGGAGCAGACGAGGGTGACGCGACCGGTTCCGCGGCGGGGCCGGACCCGACGGACCCGGCGCAGTCGGAGCCGGAGGGGTGAGCTACTCGGGGATGAGGCCGTCCTCGTCGACGCGCATCACGGCCTCGCCATCGGGGAGATTCGGGGCGTCGACCAGCCGGACGATCCGTTTGTCCTCCTTTGACTTGCGGAGGTAGAGCCGGAACGTCGAGGTGTGCCCGAGGATGTTGCCGCCGATGGGCTGGGTGGGGTCGCCAAAGAAGGAGTCGGGGTTGGCGGACACCTGGTTGGTGACGAGGACGGCGGTGTTGTTGAGGTCGCCGACACGCATCAGGTCGTGGAGGTGCTTGTTGAGCTTCTGTTGGCGCTCGGCGAGTTCGCCACGGCCGACGTACTCCGCCCGGAAGTGGGCGGTCAGTGAGTCGACACAGAGCAGCCGGACCGGGAACTCGTCGTCCTGGGTCTCGCTTGCGATCTCCTGGGCCTTCTCGGCCAGCAGGATCTGGTGGTTCGAGTTGAACGCCTTTGCGACGTGGATCTTGTCGAGGATCGACTCGACAAGTGCCTCTTGGAGGGTCTCGTCGGTCGGGTCGGCGTCGCCCTCCTCGGCGACCTCGTGGAGCACCATCGCGTCGGCGATAACCTCGTCAGGGCGGCCAAGCAGCATCTGCTCGATACGCTCGGGGCGGAAGGTGTCCTCGCTGTCGACGAAGATGGCCGACCCTTCGAGCCCGCCGTGCTCCGCGGGGAGTTGCACGTTGACCGCGAGCTGGTGGGTGACCTGTGACTTGCCGGACCCGAACTCGCCGTAGACCTCGGTGATCGACTGGGTTTCGACCCCGCCGCCGAGCAGGTCGTCGACCTCCTCGATCTGCCAGGAGAGCTTGCCGATCTCCTGGCGGCGTTCGAGGATCGTCTCGCCGGTTTCGAAGCCGCCGACATCGGCGGCCTCGCGGGCGGCGTTGATGATGTCGCTGGCCGTGCTATCACCGATATCGGCCTGATTTGAGAGTTCGCCGGGGGAGGCGACAGCGATGCTTTGGTAGTTGTCATAGCCGGCGTCAACGAGTTTGTCCGCGGTTGCCGGTCCAACGCCTGGTAGGGCTTCAAGTTCACCCTCGGCCATTGTGTTTCGACCTTGTTCGCTTTCGCATATAAAGCCTCGTTAACAGCAAAGTGAAAGTGAAATGCGGTCGAGGAAATCCTGCTATCGGCTGGTGATTCGACGCTTCTCAGCGGTAACGACGGTGATATGGTCGATTACGTAACATCATCATTCCCAGGGGTAGCCGCCGGGACGGTCGGGCCACAGCGGATACCAATACTCCTCGTCGTCTTCGATCCCGAGTTCGCCGTCCAGCACCGATCGAAGTT
>CAZQZE010000137.1:0-6753 GCA_964597715.1 uncultured Halobacteriales archaeon | reverse complement strand
CGGCCAAACAGCCCGAACAGCCGGTAATCGTGGTCGGGCGTGTACCGCCTGAACGAGAGGCTATTCGCCAGCACGGAGACACTGGAGGCGGCCATCGCCACCGCCGCGAGCACCGGCTGGAGCAGCCCCAGCGAGGCAAGCGGGATCATCGCCGTGTTGTAGCCCAGCGCCCAGAAGAGGTTCTGTTTGATCTTCGAGAGCGTCCCCTCGGAGACCCGGATAGCCTTCAACACGTCCGCAGGGTCGTCGCGCATCAGGGTGACATCGGCGGCCTCGATGGCGACGTCGGTGCCGCTACCCAGGGCCGCGCCGACGAAAGCGGCCGCGAGCGCCGGCGCGTCGTTGACACCGTCGCCGACCATCATCGCCCCGCCGCCGTCGGCCTCGATCCGCTCGACCGCGTCGGCTTTCTCGTCGGGCAGCACCCCCGCCTTCACGTTCCCGGCGTCGACCCCGACCTGCTCGGCGACCGCCCGGGCGGTGCGCTCGTTGTCGCCGGTGACCATCCAGACCTCCCGGCCCCGCTCCTGGAGGCTCTCGACGGCCTCGGCAGCACTCCCCTTCACCGTATCGGCATCCGCGACCACGCCCACGACCTGTCCATCGAGCGCGACGAGCATCGCCGTCTTTCCCTCCCGCTCGAGCCGGTCCATCGCCTCCGCTGCGGGCGCGGTGTCGACGCCCTCGTCGGCCAGGAGCTTGCGGTTGCCGACGAGTATCTCGCCGTGGCTCGTCGTTGCCCGGACGCCGTGCCCGGGGACGCTCTCGAACGTCTCCGGCGTCTCGGGTTCGACCCCGCGCTCGCGGGCGCCCTCGACGACCGCCTCGGCCAGCGGGTGCTCGCTGTTCAACTCCGCGCTCGCGGCCAGTTCGAGGAGGGTGTCCTCGGTTATCTCGCGCGCTACGAGACCGCCGTCAGGAGCCGCGCCGTCACGGACCTCCCGGCCACCGGGGGGAGCACCGGGGACGACGACAACGTCGGTCAACTCCATCTCCCCCTCGGTGAGCGTCCCGGTCTTGTCGAAGACGACAGTGTCGACGTCCCGGACCCGTTCCAGGATGTCGCCACCCCGAAAGAGCACACCGTTGCGCGCCCCGATGGCGGTTCCGACCATCGTCGCTGCGGGCGTTGCCAGCCCTAACGCACACGGACAGGCGATCAGCACGGCGCTGGCGAAGACGACGACCGCGAACTCGAAGCCACCGACAGCGGTGGGGCCACCGGCTGCTAGCCCCCACAGCGGGAGCGCGCCGACGAGGCCGGCAAGCGTCTCGGGGAACAGAAACCAGACGACCCCCCAGAGCGCCGCGTTGAGGACCACCCCAGGGACAAAGTACGCCGAGATCCGGTCGGCGACGGTCTGAATCTCCGGCTGGCGGGACTGGGCCTCCCGCACCCGGGCGACGATCTGTTGGATCGCGGTCTCCGAACCGACCTTTGTCGCCTCCACCACGAGGACACCGTTTTCGTTGACCGTCGAGCCAACCACCTCATCGCCCTCGCCTTTCTCTACGGGGACAGACTCGCCGGTGACCATCGACTCGTCGACCGCCGAGGAGCCCTCGACAACAACGCTGTCGGTGGGTATCCTCTCGCCGGGGCGGACCTTCAGCCGGTCCCCGACCGTCACGTCGGAGAGGGGAACCTCAGCCTCGGTGCCGTCCTCGCGGACCCGGGTGGCGGTGTCGGCCTCCAGTTGCAGTAGCTCCCGGACCGCGTCGGCGGCCTGGCCCTTCGAGCGGGCCTCCAAGTAGTTCCCTAGCGTAATGAACGTGAGGATGAGCGCCGCGGTGTCGAAGTACAGCCCCTCGCCGGGGAGCCCGAGCAGCCGGGCGACGCTGTAGACGTAGGCCGTCGAGGAGCCAAGCGCGATCAACACGTCCATGTTCGCCGTCCGGTTGCGAACGAGCGCAGTCCAGGCGTTCTCGTAGAACTCCCGGCCGAGCACGACCTGGACGGGTGTCGCGAGCAGGAAGGCGACCCAGCCGGTGTCGACCCCGAGGACCGTCGCGGGCAGGAGCCCCGGCGCGAGCAGGTGGGCCGCGAGCATCGCCAGCAGCGGCGTCGAGAGGGCGGCGCCAAAGACTGTGAGCCGGCGCTGGCGGCTGGTTTCGGCCTCGCGGGCCGCCTGCCGGCGGTCGTCGCCGCTCGTCTCGCCCGCGCCGTCACGCCCGTCCTCGTGAACCGGCGAGTAGCCGGCGTCCTCGATAGCGGCGTGGATGTCGGTGCGGGTGGCGTCGGCGGGGTTGTATCGCACGCGGGCCTCGTCGGTCGCAACGTTGACACCCGCCTCGATGACGCCGGGCGTTTCCCGCAGCCGGTCGTCGATGGTCTCCGCGCAGTTCGCACACGACATGTCGGTGACACCGACGGAAACAGTCTCCGCGGCCGCCCCGTAACCCGACTCGTCGACGGCCTCGTATATCGCGGCGAGTGAGACCGTCTCGGGGTCGTACTCGACGGTGCCCTCGTCGGTGGCGTAGTTGGCCGTCACCGCCACAACGCCGTCCAGCGCCCCGACCGTCTCCTCGACGGTCGACACACAGTTGGCACAGCTCATTCCCCGGAGCTCCAGGCGGGCGGTTCTGATAGTCATCAGTGTACAGTAGGGCCCGCTCGTTCATGCGGTTTGTCCTTCAGAATCCGGCGTGTGCGTGCCCGCAAAGTTTCAGTTCCAAAGCCAGACCCGGCCGTGGGTTTCGGGTTACGCCCCGTCCTGTAGCCGCTCGTACCGGTCGAGGAAGGACTCCTGACAGTTCTCACAGCAGAAGTGGTGTGTCTCACCGTCGAGGGTAGCCGACTCCCCCTCCCGGGTGACGGTGTTGCCACACTCCTCGCAGGCCGGCGCGAGTTCCGACCCGCCCAGCCGTGGCGCCCACGACTCGTCGGCCAGCGGGCGTATGTCGTAGTCACGCATGTCCCCGGGGTCGACCCACTCGGTCACGCCACCCTCGCTGTCGGTCAGAGTGGCGACACAGACCAGCCGCTCGTCGGCCGTCCGGAAGACGTGTTCTACCGCGTCCGGGGCCATCAGCGCCCGCTGGAGCGCCGGTCCCCGGCCGGGGGTCGCCTCGACCGTGAGAAGCACACGGGAGCCACCCTCCAGCAGTTCCCGGTCGATGTCGAGTGTGAACCGACGGACCAGCCCGGTCTCCCGGAGCCGGTCGACCCGGTCGGAGACGGCCGGCGCCGACAGGTCCACTGTCTCGGCGATCTCGCTGTACGGCCGGCGCGCGTCCGCCAACAGCAGCCGGAGGATCTCGCGGTCGGTGTCGTCAAGACCCCGCATACCGGCTCCACGGGCGGTGGATAAAAACGGGTTCCGGGTGACAGCCGGCCGAAACTACGGCGCAGCGGCGTCCTCGGTGGCCCCGGCGGCCTCGACCCGGATAGTTTCGGCGACACGCTGTGGTAACGCGGTGGTCCCGCCGTCGGGGAGGCTGACGGTCACCATCCCGATCGGGGCGACCTCCGTGACTGTCAGGACCGTTCCGGGCGTGATGCCCGCACCCTGAAGATACGCCAGACCGTCCGGGTCGCGGTCCCGGACCCGCCTGACGACAACACGGTCGTCCTCCTCGAAGTCGGCGAGGGTGGCCCCCTCGGTGTCGTCCACCGGGTCCAGGGCGTCGTTGGGGATCGGGTCACCGTGGGGGTCGACCTCGGGGTCGTCGAGGACATCGGCCACCCGTCGCTCGAACTCCTCGCTGATGTGGTGTTCGAGCCGGTCGGCCTCGTCGTGGACCTCCGCCCAACTGTAGCCCAGCCGCTCGGCGAGGTAGGTCTCGATGAGACGGTGGTGCCGGACGACTTCGAGCGCAACCGTCTCGCCTTCGGTCGTGAGCGTCACCCCCTTGTACTTCTCGCGCTCGACCAGTTCCCGGTCGGCGAGTTTCTCCATCATGCTGGTTGCGGTCGGCGGCGTGACCGCCAGCGTGTCGGCGATCTCGGAGGTCGAGACCGGGTCGGCCCCGCTGCGCTGGAGGTCGTAGATGACCTTCAGGTAGTCCTCCATCTCGGGGCTCAGCATACCCCGATGTAGACGAACCCGGAATAAAAACCCCCGGGCAGCGGGCGAAACGGGAGCTGGCTGCCGTGCTGTTACTGCTCATCGGTAGGGAGAACTCCCCACCGCGAGAGCAGCCAGAGCACCCCGTACCCGGCGACGCCGAGCACGAACACGACGACAGGGATGAGAAAGGGGCCGAACGTCTCGACGAGCGAGTCGGCAGCCATCAGTTGTGCCGAGTCGCGGCCATCAGTCGGCCGCGTCGACGCCCTCGATGTCGACGCCCTCCGTGTGGGCGAGGAGGCTGCAGACGTCGGCCTCGGCGTCGAAGCAGTCCGGACACTGGGGCTGTCGGTCGATGATCGTGTCCAGGCGCTCGGCGACTGTCTCGTCGATCACCGGCTCGAGCTGGCGAGCTTCCGCCCGGAAGTCCTCGACCTCCAACACCTCCAGCAGGAACCGCTCGATGATGCAGTAGTTCTGGAGGGCGTCGCGTGCCCGCCTGATCCCCTTCTCGGTCAGGTCCACACCCTTGTACTTCTCGTGGGCACAGAGGCTCTGTTCCTCGAGTTTGCCGATCATCTCGTTGGCGCTTGCCGGGCTCACGTCCAGCATATCCGCGACCGCCCCGGTCGAGGCCGGCCCGTCATCCATCTCCTGGACCAGATAGATCGCCTTGAGGTACTGGTCGGCGCTGTTCATGCGGACCGCCCCTCCATGAGCCGCGTGACTTCCTCGGCACCGTCCTCCTCCTCGCGCTGGATTGCCCGCAGCTCCGAGAGCAGGTGGCCGCGGTCGATAGTGAAGGTCGCTTCCGAGTGTTCGATCGCCTCGATGAGGTCCTCGTAGAACTTGTAGGCTGTCTCCTCGTTACAGAGCTGGTCGTAGAGCACGCCGTCGAAGTCATCGCCGGACTCGTAGCGGGCCTCGACCAGCTGCTTGACCTCGTCGAAGGAGACGGTGTCAGCCTCCAACTCGGCGACGAGCCGGTCGAGCCGGTCGCGGTGGGTCGCCGACTCCGCAGCCGCTTCCCGGAGAAAGGCCCGCACCTCGTCGTCTAAGTCGGCGGTGTCGGCGTGTTTGGCCGCCCGAGCCTCCACCACCTCCTCCAGCACGACCCCGATCTGGAGCAACCGGGCGAGCTGGTGGTCGGAGTCCACGACCTGGACGCTCATGGACGTCCTCCAGTTGCTCGCGTGGCCGGTCCCAGCAGTTGCATACCGAACTGTCGGAGGTACGCGGACTTAAGAGGTTCCCTGCGCGACGATGCGTCGGCAACAAAACCTGATCGGAGGTCGGCAACAAGAGACCTGATCGGAGGTCGGCAACAAGAGACCCGGTCGGAAGTCCGCTACTGCTAGAGCCGCTCGGCGACCCGGCGCGCCAGGTCCTCGCGGAGTTCCTCGACCTCGACTTCCTCCAAGACTGGGACGAAAAAGCCCTCGACGAGCATGTTCGTCGCCTGCTGTGGCGGAACCGACCGGGAGGTCATGTAGAACAGGTCCTCCTGGTCGACCTGGCCGACGGTGGCGGAGTGGCTCGCTTCCGTGTCGTGGTTGTTGATGATCAGCTTCGGGGAGGCGTCGGCCTCACTGTCGTCGGACAACATGAGGGTGTTCTCGCGCTGGTAGGAGTTGGTGTCCCAGGCCTCCCGCCCGACATCTTGGACGCCCTCGTAGACCGAGCGGGCGCTGTCGTCGAGCACGCCACGGGTGATGAGGTCCGCGGTGGTGTGTTCGTTCTCGTGCCAGACCCGGCTGGCGATGTCGACGTGCTGGTCGCCGTGCCCAAAGAAGGCGCCGACGATCTTCGACTCGGAGGACTCCCCGACCAGTCGCGTCTCCACCGACGACTTGGTCAGCCGGGAGCCGAGGTTCCCCTCGATCCAGTTGACCGTCCCGTAGGTGTGGGCGTGGCCCCGCTTTACCTGGTAGTTGTAGGTCTCCTCCGAGAGGTCCTGTAGCGTGCCGTACTGGACGTTGGCGTTCTCGCCGGCGGTCGCCTCGACGACGCCGCTGTAGTAGCGCTCGCCGTCGGCCGCCTCACCTGTCGACTGCCGTTCGAGGATCGTCACCGAGGCGTTGTCCTCGGCGACGACCAGCGTGTAGTTGAACAGCGCCCGGGAGTTCATCCGTGTCCGGATCGTCACCTCGTCGGCGACGACACCCTCGGGGACGTAGACGACCGTCCCCGCGGAAAACAGCGCCGTCGACAGCGCCGTCAGGTAGTCCCGCTGGGGGTCGACAACCTCGCCGAACTCCTCCTCGATGAGGTCGCCGTGCTCCTCGAGCGCGTCCGCCCAGGACAGCACGTCGATACCGTCCACGCCGACGCGGTCCTTCTCCTGGGCAAACTCCAGAGGGTCGACGAAGCGTTCGTACTCGAGTGCGTCGAGGTTGGTCATGTCCAACTCCTCGAGCGCCTCGAGCGCCTCGAGACGTGTCTCCAGCAACCACTCGGGCTCGCCGAGTTGGTCGCTTATCTCCGTTACCTGCTCCGCTGTGAGGTTCGCGTGTACCTGCGTACTCATGAGTATACTCCGGAGGGGGTTATCCGAGCGAGCCTTCCATCTCGAGCTCAATGAGGCGGTTGAGTTCGACCGCGTACTCGATTGGGAGTTCCTCCGTGATCGGCTCGATAAAGCCGGCGACGATCATCTGCTTTGCGTCGTCGTCGTCCAGCCCGCGGGACTGGAGGTAGAAGACGTCCTCGTCGCCGATCTTGCCGACGGTCGCCTCGTGGG
>CAZQZE010000136.1:0-6759 GCA_964597715.1 uncultured Halobacteriales archaeon | reverse complement strand
CCCCCTGAGCTGTGACCTGACCGGCGGGGGGATGTCGCCGACGTAGGCCTCACCGGCGTCGTGTAACGGCCCGTAGGCCTGGACCCACTCGCTGTGGTCGGCCAGCGGGCGACCTACAGGGGGTACTCACACTGTAGAACTGCCGGCAGTGCCCGCCGAACCGGCAGGTGTGGGCCAGCGACCCGGCGACGTCTGCCAACTGGACCTCCGCCGGTCGGGGGTCGAGGGGGTAAAACCGCCCGCCGGTGACTGTCTCGATTGGCTCGCCCTCGCGGCCGTCCATACCCGTAGTGGGGCCCCTGGCGCAAAAGCCACCCGAGACAGCGGGTCCCGCTCAACCCCTTATTTGGCCTCGTCACCGGTGTGTATCAACAACAGACCTCGCCGTGGCGGTCGAGGCCGGCGGCTACACGGTGCGTGTCGGCGGCAGGAAAGTGTCCCGGCCGGGGCTGGGCGGCCGGGTCTGGTGACGTGACTGGGCTGGGGGCGTTACTCCTCGTCGTCCTCGTCGCCGCCGTCGGTCAGCAACTCGGTGTCAGTCGAGGACTCCTCGGCGAGGAACGAGGGGCTGTCCTCCTCCTCGTCGTCGCTGTAGTCGGTGTTCCGTGCGCTGTCCCACTCCGGGTGATATCCGTGGCACATGATACATATGTGCGTGGTTCTGTATACTCATTAATGTTTTGGGGGAAACGAGAGCGTCCGCGGCTCTCGCGGCGATATTTGCGAGGGTCGCGCCGGGGGCCTGTCAGCCAAACGAGAGCGAGGAGCGGTCGGTCACCTCGCCAAACAGCCAGTCGGCGTGGTCGAGCGCGTACTCGCGGTGGTCCGCCTCGATGTACCCGACGGCGTCCTCGGCCAGCACGGGCCGGTAGTCGCGCAGCCCTGCCGAGCCGGCGGTGTGGAGCACACAGACATTTGCGAGGGTGCCACAGAGGACGAGATCCCTGATGTTGCGGGCGGAGAGCCACCCGTCGAGGTCGGTCTGGTGGAAGGCGTCGTAGGTGTGTTTCTCGACGACGTGGTCCCCATCGTGGACGGGCAACCCGTCGACAATCTCGGCCTCCCAGGAGCCCGCCAGTACGTGCTCACCCCAGCGCTCGAACTCGTCGTAGTAGTGGGCGCCCTCGAACTGCTCGGGTGGGTGGACGTCCCGGGTGTAGACGACCTGTGCGCCCGCCTCGCGGGCGCGGCCGACCAGGTCGGCACAGGGCTCGATGGCCGCCTCACTCGGCGGTGCGTAGAGGCTGCCGTCGGGGTGACAGAACCCGTTTTGCATGTCCACAACCACGAGTGCGGTGGTGTCAGGGTCGACGTTCATACCCACCAGTTCGTGTCGAGGCCAAACAAAACTTTTCGGCCCCTTCCCGGGCCACTTTTGTCCACGCGGCCGCAATAAACTACAATGCGACGGACCGCCCTGCTCGCCCTCGTTGGAGCCCTCCTGCTCGCCGGTTGTGGCGGCACGTTCGCCCCTGCGACCGACAGCCCCGACACGCCGACAGCGGCCCCGGACGGCCCCGGCAACACGACGGTGACGGAGACCCAATCCGGCGGCGACGCGGCGGAGAACGGGACTGTGATGGCCGACCAGCCCCGCCCCGACCCCGAGACCGACCGGCTCGGCTGGGAGAACGGCTACTGGTACAACGACCCGCTGGCGGTGAACAACACCGCGAACCTCACCGCCGAGCAGCGCGAGGCCGTCATCGCCCGGTCGATGGCCCGCGTCGAGCGGGTCCGGAATCTGGAGTTCAACAGCACCGTCGAGGTGAGCATCCGCAGTCGCGCGAACGCGAGCATCGGCGGCGGCGAGCGTAGCGCCGCGCTCCGGGAGTTCGACAACGCGAAGTTCGAGGCGGCGTTTTTCATCGGCGAGGAGGAGGACTCGCTGTCGGTCCAGCAGGAGAGCCGCAACCAGACCGTCGCCGGCTACTACGACCCCGAGACCGAGTCGATTGTGATCGTCAGCGACGCCACAACCCCGACCCTCGACGGTGAGGGCACCCTCGCACACGAACTCACCCACGCCGTCCAGGACCAGCGGCTGAACCTCTCGGTCCAGCGTCGCGCCGAGACGCGGGACGGCTACAACGGCGTCCTCGGGCTGGTCGAGGGGGAGGCAAACGCCGTCCAGCAGGGCTATACCGCCCGGTGTGGCGAGGAGTGGCGCTGTCTCAGCCCGCCGGACTCCGACGAGGATGGCGACCCGAGCCCGCCGCCGAACTGGGGGACCTACTTCCTGGAGTTCTTCCCGTACAGTGACGGGCCGGACTTTATTGCCTCGCTTCGCGAGGGTGACGACTGGTCAGGGGTCAGCGCCGCCTACGAGAACCCGCCCCGCAGCGCACAGGCGGTCATCGAACCCGACGATTACGGTAGCTTCGAGGTCGACACCGTCGAACTGGTGGACCGCACGACCGGGGGCTGGGAGCGGGTCCGCCCGCCGGACCGGCCGGACTACGGACGCCTCGGCCGGTCGGGGCTGGGCGCGATGTTCGCCCGGACGATATACGACGACTCCAACCGGACGTCGCTGGTCGCCGGTCAGGAGTGGCTCAACCTCGACGGGGGTGAGGTCAACACCACCGACCCGCTGAACTACAACCTGGCGGTCACCAGCGGGTGGACCGGCGACCGGCTCCACGTCTACCGCAACGGTGACGAACTGGGCTACGTCTGGCGGATCGCCTGGGAGTCGCCGGCCGACGCCGAGCGCTTTGCCGACGCCTACCGTGCGCTGCTGTCCTACTGGGGCGGGGACCGCGTCGCCGAGGGGGTCTGGGTCGTCGATGACGGGCCCTTTGCCGACGCCTTCCGTGTGACCGTCGACGGGTCGCAGATGACCGTCACGAACGCACCCACACGGGCCGAACTCCGCGAGGTGCGAGCCTCGTGAGGCGCGCGGCGGTCCTCGGCGTCCTGGCGGTTGCCACGCTCGCGGTGCTCGCGGGCTGTGGGGCGCTTGGCTTGACAGACGACGAACCCGGCGTCGAGAACGGCTACAGCTACGACGACGACCTCTCGGTCACGCCCGATGACGGCCTCAACGAGACGGAACTCGGGGCGGTGAAGGGTCGGGCGATGGCCCGCCTCGAGCGCCTGCGCGGCCTGGAGTTCACCGACGACGTCCCTGTCCGCGTCATCACCCGCGAGCAGTACCGCGCGAACGCGACCTCGACACCCAACCGGACCCACCGGCTGTGGAACAACCAGGTCTGGGAGGGGCTCTTTCTGGTCGGGGAGGACAGAAACGTCTCGACGGTCTTCGACGACCTCCGTGGGAGCACGGTCCAGGGCTACTACTCGCCGGGCACCGACGAGATCGTGATAGTCAGCGACGCCGAAACCCCGCGGCTCAGCCGCGGGACACTCGTTCACGAACTCGTCCACGCCCTCCAGGACCAGCAGTTCGGGCTGAACGGGTCGGCGGCCACCCAGGACCGCCAGCTCGCCCACAGCGGTGTGGTCGAAGGGGAGGCGAATCTCCTGACCGCCCGCTACGGGGGGCGGTGTGACGAGGAGTGGTCCTGCGTCTCCGTCCCCGGCAGTGGCGGCGGTGGTGGCGGGAGTCTCTCGAACCCGGGCGTGTTCGTCGTGCTCTACCAGCCCTACGCCACCGGGCCGGACTTTGTCGCCGCCCTCGAACGGCGCGGGGGCTGGGACGCCGTCGACGACGCCCACGGGGCGTACCCCGCGAGCAGCGAGCAGGTCATCCACCCCGAGCGCTACCCCGACGACGACCCGGTCAACGTGACCGTCCCCGACCGCTCCTCGGCGGCGTGGGACCGCTTCGACCACGACCCGGTCGCCGACACTGTCGGCGAGGCCTCCATTTACGCGATGCTGGTCGAGAACGGCGTCGGCGAGACGCCGTCCGCCCGGTACAGCTACAGCCACCCCGCGGCCGACGGGTGGGCCGGTGACACGCTCGTCCCCTACCGCTCGGCTGAGGGCTACGGCTACGTCTGGGAGACCGCCTGGGCGGACGCCGAGGAGGCCCGGGAGTTCCACGAGGCTTACCGCGACCTGCTGGAGAAGCGGGGCGCCGTCGCCCGCGGTGACGGGGTCTGGGTCGTCGAGAACGGCTCCTTTGCCGACGCCTTCCGGGTCACCCGCGACGGGAACCGCGTCCGGGTGGTCAACGCCCCGACCGTCGGGGACCTCGACGGTGTCCACGCCGGGTGAGCGGTGGCCGCCCGGGCGAGGCCGTCCTGTGTGGAGCCCGTCGGCTGCCCGCGATGGGCGCCGACGGTCTTCATCGACCGCGAATGAAGAGAAAATCGTTTCACCCGGGCCCGAGTAGACCGGGCATGGAGTTCGACATCGTGAGCCCGGAGGCGATAGCGGACGGGCGAGCGACGGACGCGTACTTCGACCGGACGGTCGAGACGCTTTCTCACGCCGGCCGAAACCCCCACGTCGTCGCGGAGGTGACCGCAGACCAGTTCCCCACCGGCGAGTGGCACCTGCTGGCCGGGCTGAAAGACGCCGCCGCCCTGCTTGAAGACTGTGCCGTCGACGTCCACGCGCTCCGCGAGGGGCGGCTGTTCGACGGTGGGCCGGTGCTGCGGGTCGAAGGCCCCTACCTGGAGTTCTGCCGGCTGGAGACCGCACTGCTTGGCTTTCTCTCACACGCCACCGGCGTCGCGACGAAGGCCCTGCGCGCCAGACGGGCAGCACCGGACTCGACGGTGCTGAGTTTCGGGACCCGGCACGTCCACCCCTCGACCGCGGCGATGGTCGAGCGGGCGGCGCTGGTCGCCGGGCTCGACGGCATCTCGAACGTCGCGGCCGGCGAGGTGCTCGGCCACGAGGCCGGCGGGACGATGCCCCACGCGCTGCTCATCTGTTTCGGCCGGGGCAACCAGGAGGCCGCCTGGCAGGCCTTCGACGAGGCTGTGGCCGAGGATGTCCCCCGGGTGGCGCTCTGTGACACCTACGACGACGAGGTCGCGGAGGTCCTGCGCGCGGTGGAGGCCGTCGACGACCTGGACAGCGTTCGTCTGGACACCACCGGCTCCCGACGAGGGGACTTCGAGCACATCCTCCGGGAACTCCGCTGGACGCTCGAAACCCGCGACGAAGCGGTGGGTATCTTCGCCAGCGGCGGGCTGGGTGCCGAGGAGATGCGCGACCTGCGGGACGTCGCCGATGGGTTCGGCGTCGGCAGCTACGTCAGCAACGCCGACCCGCTCGACCTCGCGCTCGATATCGTCGAGGTGGACGGGGAGCCGGCCGCAAAGCGGGGGAAACTCGACGGGACAAAACAGGTCTACCGGACACCCGACGGCGGCCACCACATCGGGCGAGCCGACCGGGCGGGGCCGGCCGACGGGGAGCCGCTGCTGGAGCCGCTCGTCCGGGACGGCCGGGTCGTCCGGGAGTTTGACATCGACGCCGCGAGCGAGCGGGCACTCGCCGACGCCGAGCGGGTCGGGTTCGGCGACGGAAAGTAACCGTTTTTTATCCGGGGTGGCCACCTCCTCGTATGCAACGACGCGCCGCGGCGGTCTACTTCGTGCTCTTTGTCCTCATCGGGGCGGGTGCGCTCGGGTTCGTTCAGGTCGGGATGAGCGAACCCACGGTCCAGTTCCCGGACGCCCCGGAGCACGCACCGAACGACACGATCACCGTCGACGAACGGACGTACACCGTCGCGAACGTCACGGTCGTGACGACCGAAGGCGGCGACCACGGCGGTGAGGGCGGGGAGGCGGTCCGTGGCACCCTCGTCTGGACCAACGACTCCGCGCGCTCGACAGCCACACTCGAAGACGGCATGATGACGACCTACCGGGGGACGGAGTACACTGTCAGCCTCGACAACGAGACCGGACAGGTCACGCTGACGGCGGTCCGGAACGTCTCGGCGCTCATCGCGGCCGACCCGGCCGTCGAGGACACCCGACTCGTCCAGAACGGCACGGCGTACGTCCGCTACGTCGAGAACGGCTCGCTCCAGGTGCTGTCGACGTACCTGCCCGACCCAGAGCGGGTCCGCTTCGGGGTCGGTGACGACTACCGGTACTCCACAGACGCCGGCAACGTCACCGCCACCGTGTCGTCTGTCACCGCAGACACGGCGACGCTGTCCTGGACCACCAGCGTCACCAACCAGGTCCCCCTCGAGGAGGGTGCGAACGTGACGCTGAACGGCCAGCAACACTTCGTCCACTTCCCCAGCGAGGACCGCGTTCAGGTGTTGCCCGTCGGCGAGTACTACGGTAGCTACCAGAGCCAGCTGACAGAACTCGACTACTTCGAGGAGCGACGCAACGGTGTGTGGGGTGTCGTGATCCTGACCTTCCTGGTAGGGCTTGTCCTGCTCGGGACGGCGTACATGCCGGTGAAGTAGTCAGGACCCGCCGGGCTCCGCGCCGTAGCTCAGCAACGCCAACCCAGCCCCGAGTGCCACGCCGAGCGCGACCCCGAGGAGCTGTAGGAGGGTGACGACTGCGCCGCCGCCGGCCCACGGTGCACCGAGTAACGTCCCCAGCGAGCCGACCACCAGGACGACACCGACGGCGACTCCGAGCGGCTGTAGCCTGTCCTCTACCTCCATCATGTAGCCTGCTCGTGGCACGCGACCCTAAGTGGTGCGGTTCGGCCCCCACCGCCCGTGGCGCAGGCCCTCCGGGAGGCGTCTGGTCGCCCACGTACGCAGACACCGTGCTGTTGCCCGGCGGTCTCCCGTTCAACCCCTCACCCACACACAGGAACGGGCCGAGAGGGATTTGAACCACGCCCACTTCGCGCCCT
>CAZQZE010000135.1:0-6767 GCA_964597715.1 uncultured Halobacteriales archaeon | reverse complement strand
TCCCGCCCCGCCGAAGGTCTCAAGCAAGCCAAGCGCAGGTGCAACCTCGCTGACCGTCTTTGCGACCGTGTAGCCGGCCACCGCGATGAACATCGCGTGCCCGAAGGAGAGGAGCCCGGTGTACCCGTACAGCAGGTTGAACGACGTCGCGAACAGGACGAAGATCAGGGTCCGGGTGAGCAGCGACATCTGGAAGCCGTCGAGCCCGCCGGGGAGGAGAACCGGGATACCGTACGGTAACCCGACCAGTAACAGCGCCGCCAGAACGGCGGCGAGGGTGAACTGGGTCCTGTTCCGTCCGCCGCGTAGTCCGTCGGGAAATCCGTAGGCCATCAGTACTCTCTCCGGTTGTTAGATACCCGGTGGGAGGTCACTCGACCCGCCGAGCAGCCCCGCGCTGCCCTCGAGCAGGTCCTGTGCCTTCGACCGGCTGAGGGTGTACGTCTGGCGATTCACCTGGCCGGGACCGTCGTAGGGGACGTCGGCGTCCTGCGAGGACTCGCCGATGACACAGGACGCGTTTGCCTGGTGGCTCGTCTCGTCGAGTGTGATTGTGCCACGGGGGTCGTCCTCGAACGTGTATCCTTCCATCTGGGAGATGATGTCCTCGGCGTTCGTGCTGCCCGCGGCCTCGATAGCGTCCTTGTAGATCTGGATCGCGGCCCAGGTACTCCCGCCGGTAAATGTCGGGTACGCCAGGACCTCGTCGTCGTCCTGGTAGGTCTCCGTATAGAGGTCGATGAAGTTCTGGTCGGCGTCCGTGTCGTAGGTGCCCGGCCAGTACCACCCGGAGTAGTGGAGTCCGTCCGGCATGGTGTCACCCAGCGAGTTGAAGTTGGTCGGGTCGGCGCCGATGGTGTCGAAGACATCGTCGACCTCCTCTAACAGCCCCTGCTCGGCGGCCTGGCTGGTGAACGTCACGGTGTCGCCGGCCCAGAAGCTGGTGAACACGATGTCCGGGTTCGCGTTCTGGACGGTAGTGATCTGTGGGGTCATGTCCCCGGCACCGAGGCTGGGGAACTCGGAGGCGACAACCTCGTAGTCGACCCCGAGCCCGTCGAGATAGGCCTGGTAGTAGGCCCAACACTGCTGCCCGTAGGCGTAGTCCGGCCCCATGTTCGCGATCCGGAGCCCGCCGTCGAAGTTGTCGGCGGTGTACTGGGCGATCCCGTAGGTCATGATGGCGGTCATCGAGTTCGTCCGAAACAGGTTTGGGAGCCCCGCGGCCCGGCCGTCACTGCTGTAGTAGTCGCCGTAGGTGTCGGTGTCGGGTTCCGTGATGTACGGCGTCCCGATATCCGTCAGGGTGAATGGCACGCCCAGTTGCTCGATGGTCGGCCCGGAGTTCAGGGTCACACCCGAGGAAGTCAGCCCGATCATCACGTCGGCGCCGAACTCTTGGACCAGGCTCCGCATCTGTGCCTGGGGGTCGTCGCCGTGGTCACGGACCGAGATCTCGACGTTGCGGCCGTTGATCCCGCCTTCCTCGTTGATCGCGTCGACGGCCACCTCGGCGGCCGCCGCGGACCCGGCGCCAAGCTGCTCGGCCAGCCCGGAGAGCAGGTAGACCCCGCCGATCCGGATCGGGTCACCACCGCCACCACCGCCGCCGCCGCCACCACCGCCACCACCGCCACCACCGCCGTTACCGTCGCCATTATCATCGCCGCCCGCACAGCCGGCGAGTGCGGCGGTCGCACCGGCACCCGCGACAGTCAAAAACTTTCGTCGGTCGACTGTGCCCAGCCCCGAAGCGCCAGATTCGTCCTCTGTGTGCCTGCTCTTATCCGACATGATTATCGATCATTCAAATACGAACGTGATAAACATTTATATTCTCGACAGAGACCGACCGGGTTCACAGGTGACCACCGGCCCCTGGCCGCCGCGTGTCACAAGATTTAATCTGGTGCTCGCTGTCCTATTCTTTCATGACATTGGCGCCGTTAGTATCCGCGGGACTCCTTATCGACCAGGCGGTCGTCGGGCTCAGTATCGGTAGCTGGCTCTTCCTCCTCGCCTCGGGTCTCACCCTGATATTTGGTGTGATGGAAGTATTGAATTTCGCACACGGCGCGCTGTTCATGGTCGGTGCCTACGCCTCCATCGAGGTGGCAACGGCTGTCCCGGGCGGGCTCTTGACCGGGGCACTTGCCGGTGCGCTGGTGGTCGGTCTCGTCGGTGTGATCATCGAGATGGGCTTTCTCAGGCGGATCTACGACCGCGACGAACTCGACCAACTTCTCCTGACGTTTGCGTTCGTACTGTTGATCACGGAGGGGATCCGGTTCACCTTTGGCTCCCAGTCCCGGCTCACACCGCCGCCGGATATCCTCAGCGGTACCATCGTGTTCACCGAGAGTATTAGTATCGGCGCCTACCGCGGCTTTCTCATCGTTGCATCCATCCTCGTGCTGGGCGGGATTCTCCTCGCGCTCCGGACGACGAACTTCGGCCGGCTGGTCCGCGCGACATCGAGTGACCGTGACATGGCCCTGCTCCTGGGGATCAACGTCCCACGGCTGTACACCGCTGTGTTCCTGCTCGGCACGGCACTCGCCGGGCTCGGTGGGGCACTCTACGCGCCGATTACCTCTGTGACACCCGCACTCGGGAACACTGTCATCATCAACGCGTTCGTCGTCGTCGTCATCGGCGGGCTCGGCTCCTTTACGGGCGCGTTCGTCGGCGCCTACGTCATCGGGCTCGCGATTGCGGTCGGGAGCGTGTTCGCGGCCGGGGCCGGGCAGCTGTTCCCGTTCCTGGCGCTGATTGTCGTTCTGTTGCTCAAGCCCGAGGGGCTCGTCGGAGGTGTTGCCGACGCATGACCACGGTTCTTGAAACCGAGGGGCTCGAGCGACGCTTTGGCCGGCTGGTCGCGGTTGACGACGTGAACGTCAAGATCGACGGCGACGAGGTTACGAGCATCATCGGTCCGAACGGCGCGGGAAAGACCACCTTCTACAACCTCCTGAGCGGGCGCCTGGAACCGACCGCCGGGACCGCCAGGCTGCTCCCGCGGGACGACGACGAGATGGTCACGATCTCCGGTCGGGAGCCCTTCGAGATCAACAAACTCGGGCTCTCCCGAGCCTTCCAGATCAACAACGTCTTCGAGGGGCTGACGGTCTCGGAGAACATCCGGGTCGCCCGGATCAGCAGAAACGACCGGACCCGCGACCTGCGGTCGGTCGCCCGCGGCGACCCCGAACTCTCCGACGAGGCCCGGGAGGTCATCGACCTGGTCGACCTCGGCGGTGTCGCCGACACGGTCTGTGAAAACCTCTCACACGGTGACAAGCGAAAGGTCGAGATCGCGCTGGCGCTTGGCACCGACCCCTCGGTCGTCCTGCTCGACGAGCCGACCGCGGGGATGAACGCCAACGAAACCGACGATATGGTCGACCTCATCCGAAGCCTCGACCGGGAGACGGACACGACGTTCGTCCTCACGGAACACGACATGGACGTGGTGCTTGGCATCTCCGACCGGATTCTCGTCCTGGACAACGGCGAACTCATCGCCAGCGGCTCCCCGGACGACGTGATGGCCGACGACCGCGTGCAGGAGGCGTACCTGGGGGGTGACGCGGGCGCATGAGTCTCCTCGAACTCCGGGACGTCGACGGCTACTACGGCAACAGTCACGTCCTCTTCGACCTCTCGCTGTCTATCGAGACAAACGAGGTGGTCGCGCTACTCGGCCGCAACGGGGCGGGCAAGACCTCGACCCTGCGGACAATCACCGGTGTCATCCCGCGCAGAGAGGGCCACATCGAGTTCCGTGACCGCGACATCTCCCGGCTGTCTGTCGACAAGATCAGCAACATGGGGATCAAGCTCGTCCCCGAGGAGCGCCGCGTCTTCCCGACGTTGACCGTCCAGGAGAACCTCCAGGTTGCGCGCGACTCTATCGGTAGTTCCGACCCCCGCCCGATCGAGGAGATGTACGACATCTTCCCGATCCTGGACGACCTCCGGGAGAGCCAGGGCCAGAACCTCAGTGGCGGGGAACAGCAGATGCTGTCGGTCGCCCGTGCGCTGGTGCAGAACCCGGACGTGCTCCTGTTGGACGAGCCGACCGAGGGGCTCGCACCGGTCATCGTCGAGGACCTCTCCGAGATACTGCAGGACGTTGTCAAGCGCGACGTCACTGTCCTGATCACCGAGCAAAACGTTGAGTTCGCGCTCGAACTCTCCGAACGGGCGTACATCATCGAGAGCGGCGAGAACGCCTGGGACGGCTCGATCGAGGACCTCCGACAGCGCGAGGACCTGCTCGAGCAGTATCTCTCGGTCGGTGCCGCCGAGAGTAACTGACCGTGGGACGCGCAGCCAGGCTGGCCTGGCTGCTCGCACTCGTGTTCGCGGTCGGGCTGGCCGGCTGTAACGCGGTCACACCGCAACCGGAGACGACCGTCACACCGGCCTCGGTTCCTGACGCCTCCGACTCACCCGGCGGTATCGCCCCCAGCGTCGCGGTAGAGAACGGCACACGCGCCGGTATCAACGGGCAGTACGTCGCCGGGGTCCACACCCGGACGCTGCAAAACACCTCCTATACGGTGAACCAGTCGGTCGTCCAGCGGTTTCCAAACGGGACGCTCGCGTCCCGGTACGTCACCCGGGGGCAGTTCGGCCCCGACAACCGGGCAGCGGTAACACTCCAGCAACTCGACCGTGGCCCTGACCGGGTGAGTCACCGGACGGTCAGGCGGTTTCAGGAGCGAACACAGCGGTATCGTCTCGTCGTCCGGAACGGGACGCGCGAGGGGACGGTAACCAGCGAGCCCGGCTACGGGGCAGCCGACTACCGACGGGTCCTCGCAAACGGCGGTGCCGTGGCACGCGTGTTCGGGTTCGTCTCGACGAGTGTCGCCGGGACCGAGACGGTCAATGGCACCGAGTTCGTGACCGTCGAAACTGTCGAACCCGGGTCTGTGCCACCGCTCGAGAACGTCACCCTGACAGCCAGGGTTTCCGAGCGGAACATCATCAGGTCCTACCGGGTGACCTACGAGGTCGAGCGACAGGGACAGCGACTCGACACGACCGTCTCGCTCGAGTACACCGACATCGGCACGACCCGCATCGAGCGCCCCGGCTGGGTCGGAAATCTGACCGACCGGGCGACCGGGTAGGAGGGGTGCCGGCCTGACGGTAGCTACTCCTGGGACCCGTGCCGGAGTCGGGCAAGCGGACCACGTTCGTCGCCCTTGACACCGCGTGGTTGGGTCCGACTCCGTTCGTCTATCGAGGGCGGTCGTAGGGGCACACCGTCCTGCGTTCGGCCGCAACTGCGGAACGAGCCCACGTCGGGTATCCTGGTACGGTATCAGGGGGACGCTTCGACCGCATCGTGGTCGGCGACGACCGACCGGATAGACTCGCAGATAATGTCCATCCCGACCTCCGCCTGCCGTTCGGTCATAACCAGCGGCGGGAGCAGGCGGAGTACACTCTTCTCGCGACCGGCGTACCAGACCATCGCGCCCTTGTGATAACAGTCGAGTTGGACCTCCTCGACGAGTTCCTTGTCCGGTTCTCCGCCGACGCGGAACTCCACGCCGGTGAACTGTCCCTTCCCGCGTACCTGGTGGATCTGTGGAATATCCTCGGCCAGTTCGCGGAACCGCGAGCGGATGTACTGGCCGACGTTCCGGGAGTGCTCCAGCACGTCGTGCTCCTCGACGTACTCGATCGCGCGAACGCCACCGACAAATGCGGGGGCGTTCCCGCGGAACGTCCCCACGTGGCCGCCGGGACCCCACGTGTCGTAGTCCTCGTGATACATCATCGCGCCGATCGGGAGCCCCGACCCGCCGATCCCCTTGGCCATCGTCATCGCATCAGGGGTGACGTCCCAGTGTTCGGCCGCAAACCACTCGCCGGTTCGGCCAAATCCGGTCTGGATCTCGTCGAAGATCAGCATCGCGTCGTTGTCGTCGGCGATATCGCGCAACCCCTGGAGAAACCCCTCCGGTGGGACGACGACGCCACCCTCCCCCTGGATCGGTTCGACCCAGATGCCGCCAGGCGTCTCGTGGCCACCGTACGGGCTCTCGAATTTCCGCTTGACCGCGTCTAGTGCCCGGGCACACGTCCCCGCTCGACAGCAGTCCTCGGCGGGACAGAAGGAGGCGACGTCGCCACCAGGGCCCTCCTCGGCGGGGTTCGGGTACGGCACGTGGACCGCATCCGCGAGGTTCGGCCCGTACCCGTCCTTGTACGACTTGCCGGCGGTGAGGCTGAGCGCGCCGGCGGTCGTTCCGTGGTACGACCCCTCAAACGCGAGCAGACCGTGACGGCCGGTGTTGTGCTTTGCGAGCTTAATCGAGCCTTCGATAGCGTCGCTCCCGCTTGGACCACCGAAAATGACCTTGCTGTTGCCGCTCAGCCCGTCCGGTGCGATACCGTTGAGCCGCTCGATAAACTCGATGCGGGCCTCGGTCGGAAAGTCGACCGAGTGTGTGAGGTCGTCCAGCTGTTCGTGGACTGCCTCGAGGACGTACGGGTTCGAGTGGCCGACGTTGAGGACACCAATGCCCGCGAAAAAGTCCAGAAACGTGTTTCCGTCGACATCCCGGATTGTCGCTCCCTTTGCCTCCTCCAGCGCAACAGGTACCCGTCGGGGATAGGCAACAGCGTTACTGTCGATTTCACGCTGACGCTCGATGAGTTTCTGTGAACCGGGCCCAGGAACCTCGCCAACGTCCGGCTCCTGCGCAAAGTGGAGTTCGTCTATCGGTGGGCCTGCAGCCATGAGA
>CAZQZE010000134.1:0-6792 GCA_964597715.1 uncultured Halobacteriales archaeon | reverse complement strand
GGCAGTTCCAGCCGGTGATGACGTCCGGGTCCGTCTCGTCGTTGAGGTAGTCGATATACTCCGCTAGCATCGCCTCCTCGGTCTCGAAGGTGCGGACGTCAGCCTCGAAGTCACCCTCGAGCGGGTCGTAGCCGTCCAGCACCTCGGGCCCGTCGACGCCGTCGGGCGGCTGGTAGAGCCAGACGATGTACTCGTCGTCGTAGGAGTCGTGGGAGGTGAGACAGATGACCGGTTCCTCGCCGTCCTCCGGAAACCCCGACCGGTCGTCGACCTCGATGTCGAAGGTGTTGACGCGCGGTTCGGCGTCAACCTCGACAGGCTGGACCTCCGCGTGGTGGACCCGAAGCCGGTCGCCGTCCTCACGACGGGGGACCCGGACCCCGCTGGTAATGTCCTTGTCGATCAAAAACCGGTTGGGAAAGAGGATATCCGCCTCGTAGTGGTCGAAGTCGTCGCGCAACTGCCCGACATCCCGCGGGGTCTGGCCGAAGATCTTGAGTAGCTTCTCCCCGCGGATAGACTCGTAGGG
Organism: uncultured Halobacteriales archaeon; assembly: GCA_964597715.1. Taxonomy (GTDB): domain Archaea; phylum Halobacteriota; class Halobacteria; order Halobacteriales; family Haloarculaceae; genus Salinirussus. The sequence goes on along the minus strand of CAZQZE010000134.1, from coordinate 6,263 downwards.
GTCGCCGCCGTCCTCGTACTCCCAGCCGGTGATGCGGTCGTACTGTCGGAGGTCCCCCTCCGTGACCGAGTCGACCGGCGCATAGAAGTAGGGGCGAAACTCCTCGACCTGGACGTGGACCGGGTCACGGTCGGCCGTCCGGCCGAAGACGTGCACCACAGGGTACTCGTCGTCGCCGCGGCCCTCGACAGTGTAGTCGACCTGCGTGACCGCGAACTCGACGGTTCCGTCGGCGTCGGGATAGCGGTGCTCGGCGGTGTCGACCAGGTCGGCGTCGGTCCCCCCGTTCCCGGCGACGGCCTCGGCCTCGGCGGTCGGCCGCTCGCCGTCCTCCCACGACGTGAGGTCGGACTGGTCCATCGGTACACACTGTTTGCGTGCTTCGACTAAAATCCCCCCGGTACCCCGTCCGGGGTGTGCGGCGACACACCCAAACCCGGGACCGAACGGTCTATACCCACCCGCAGCGAACCCGCGCCTGTGCCGGACGACGACGACGGAGGCGAGGCTGGGGAGGAGGACACACCGGGCGACTGGCGGGCGCTCGAGGAGCGGTACAGCGCCGAACCGGAACTCGAGGAGTTCGACCCCATGGAACTCGGCCCGGACATCCCCGAGGCGCCGGACATGACCGAGGTCGACGCCAGCCCCGAGGTCCAGTACCGGTTCTGGGCGCTGGCGATGGTGTTCAACGTTGCACTCCTGGTGACGAGCCTCGGCGTGATGTTTCTGATCTTCCAGGGTGCGTGGGAACTCGGCGGCCAACTAACCCTCGCCGGGCTCCTCCTGTTCGGGTTTGGGTACTACCGCTACCGGCGGACAAAGGCCGAACTCGCCGAGAGAGACGACGAGACAGTCGACGCGACGGCGACCGACGGCTCCGGCGACAGGGCCGAGGACGGCGAGACAGCCGACCGGAACGGCTAACAGCGACTGGCCGCTATCTGTGGTATGCGGACCGTCGAGAACGACGCCGGTGACCGGTACATTCTCCTGAAGGAGTCAGAGGAGTCGAGTCTCGTCAGAGACCCCGGGTCCGGGGAGCGCCGCCACATCGCCAACGAGGCCCTGGAGCCGGTTGGGGGTGAGTCGCCGCTGGCGACCGCCGCCGGTGCAGTCTCGACGCCTGTCCTGACCCTCCTGACGGCCGTCCCCGACGAACGGGCACTGGGTCTCCTGGTGGAACTCGAGGAGCGCGGCCCAGTCGGTGTCCGCGCGCTCCTCGAGTACGACCTCTGTGAGAGTGACCTCCACGGCCTGCTGGCGGAGTTCCGGGCGGCCGGGCTCGTGACCGAGGCCGAGGTCGCAGGCGAGCGTGGCTACGCGACGACCGAGCGGGCCAGCGAGGGGCTGGCTCGCGTACGCGGTTAGTCGTCGGCCTCGGCGAGGAGGTCGGCGTCGACCGAGGACGTCCGTTCGACCGTCGAGCGGTTGTTCCGTGGGTCTGTGCGGACACGCACGAGGTCGTCGGCGGCCGCGACGAGCTCCCCGTCGTGACTGACGACCAGGATCTGCTCGACACCGTGGTCGCGCATCGCACCGACCAGCTCGACGAGTTGGGAGACGTGCCCCGAGTCCAGGAAGACGGTCGGCTCGTCGAGCACCAGCGGCGGCATCGGCGCGGCCCCCTCGATCCCCTCCGCGAGCAGTCGGTAGATCGCACACCGGAGGCTGAGATTGAACAGCGCCCGCTCCCCGCCGGAGAGCTGGTCCGGGGCGAGTGTCTCGCCGTCCTTCTGGTAGACCGTCAGCTCGTAGCCCGCGTCCAGTTCGATCCGCGAGTAGGTGTCGTTTTGATACACCAGGTCGAAGGTCTCGTTGAGCATCCGCTCCAGGGTCTCGACGTTACGGCGGCGCAACTGCGCACGCAACTTGGCGTACATCTCCTCTAGTTGCTCGGCCTCCCCGTACACCGAGTCCAGCCGCTCGACGGTCGCGGCCAGCTCCGCACGCCGGTCGCGCAACGAGGCCAGTTCGTCGAGTTCCGCCTCGACGCCGCCGACCGCCTCGTTCAGTTCGTCCCGTCGCTCGCGGAGCGCCTCGAGCTTTGGCTCGACCTTCTCGAGGTAGTCCTCGGCCCGCTCCTTCTCCTCGCGGGCCTCCTCGACCCGCTCCTCGTCGAAGTGCTCGCGCAGTTCCTCGCGGCGCTCGCGCTTCTCGGCGAGTCGCTCCCGCCGCTCCTCGTTCAGGTCGGCCAGCTGGGCGCGCTGGTCGCGGTAGTCCTCGATGTCCTCCTCCAGGTCGGCGACGGTCTCGGCGGTCTCCGCGAGCCGCTCCAGGCGGTCGACCCGGTCGGTCACCTCGGCTTTCTCCCTGTTGCACTCCGCGACCGCCTCCCGGCGGGCCGTGGCCTGCTCCCGGGCCTCGGCGGCCGCCTCCCGTCGCTCCGCGGCCTCGGCCTCCAACTCGCCGGCCCGCTCACGCTTCCGGTCGGCCTCGGCGGCCCGCTCCTCGAGCCGGTCGGCGTTTTGCTCGATGAGCTGTTTGGCCTTCTCGCGCTCGGTCTCCAGTCGTCGGAGCTCGTCTGCACGCTCCTCGAGCCGTTCGGCCCGGTCGAGCCGCTCGGCACGGTCGGCCACCCGGTCCCCGAGGGCCTCCAACTCGGCCTCGAGCTCGGCGACCTGCCGGCGGCGCTCGTCGATGGCTTCGACGTGTGGGGAGTCCTCGACCGGCTGGCCACACTCCGGGCACTTGCCGGCCGCACGGAGCTGTTCGGCCTCTGCGAGGCGCTCCTCGGCGTTTGCGAGCGTCTCCTCGGTCGCCGCGCGCTCCTCGCGAACCTCCGAGAGCTCGGCCGCGACGGACTCGCGAAACTCCGCGGCCCCGTCGGGGTCGACGGGTGCATCCACGAAGGCATCGCGGTGGGCCTCGGCCTCCGCCTCGAGTTCCGCGACCTCGGCGCGTTTCTCCTCCAGGAGCGCCTCGCCTTCCTCGACCTCCGACTCGAGGCTGTCCGCCTCCTCGCGTCGCTGTTCGGCCTCCGCCTCCAGCTCCGTGGCCCGCTCCTCGAGGGACGCCGCCTCGGTGTCGTGCTCACGTTTCTCCGCGCTCAACTCCGTGATCCGTTCGGTGAGCGTCTCGACCTCCGCCTCCAGGGCGGTGACCCGGTCGCGGGTCTGCTCGGGCTCGGCCGCCCCGAACTCGGTGTCGGCGAGGAGGTCGTCACGGGTGTCCCGGGCGTCGGCCAGCCGCTCGCGGGTCTCCGCCAGTTCCTCGGCGAGCCCCTCGCGCTCCCGTTCGGTGGCCTCGATACGCTCCTGGAGAGCCTCGACCCCTTCCTCGACCTCGGCCAGTTCGGCCTGTCGCTCGCGGTACTCCTCCAGGACGGCCTCGGCGTCGGCGAGGGTCTCCGTTGCCTGCTCGCGGCTTGTCTCGAACCGGTCGACCTCGTCGGCGAGCGCCGACCGCTCCGTGCGAAGCTCGTTCAGGCGGGCGTGTAACGCCTCCTCGTCCTTTGCCTCGAGCTGGGACTCGACCTGTGAGAGCGCCCCCTGCTTGTCGTCACGGACGTGTTTGACGCCGAGCCGGGCCTCGCTGGCGCGCTCACGGTACTCCTCGAGCTTGCCGAGTTGGAGGAGGTCGTCGAGCACATCCCGTCGCTCGCCGGGCGAGGCGTTGATCAGCTTGTTCACCTCCCCCTGTCGGACGTACGCGCAGTTGACGAACGCCTCGTGGTCCATCCGAAGGAGTTCGGTCACCCGGGCGCGCACGTCCCGGGCCCCCTCGCTGGTCGCGTCGGGCCCCGACAGGACACACTCGACGGTCGTGGCCCGCTCGTCGCGCACCCGGACCCGGCGTTTGACGTGGTAGTCCCCGCCGGCGTGGGTGAACCACAGCTCGACGGTCGCCTCCTCGGCGCCGATAGTGACCACCTCGTCGAGGGTCCGTTCCAGCGCCTTCGCGCCGTAGAGCGCGAAAACGCAGGCCTCGAGCAGCGAGGACTTGCCGCTGCCGTTGAGCCCGTGGATGACCGTCACACCGGTCTCCAACCGAAGGTCGGCATCCGCGAAACACTTGAACCCTGCCAGACGAACCCGGTCGAACCTCACAGGTAATCCTCCATCGTGACCTGGCTATCCGTGTCCGTCTCCGCCGCCCCTGTCTCGGAGTCGTCGTCGGGCCCGGGGTTGGGGTTGGTTCCGGCGTCCGTCTCGTCCGCCGACACCGCTGTCTCGTCATCGGCCGGCCGGAAGGCCTCGGTCTCGCCGTCCTCGAGCAGTTCCTGGACCCGGCGCTCGACCGCGCCGGCGACGTTGGAGTCGGCGACCTTGCTCGCCCGCACCGTCTCGTCCACCTCGCGGGCGGCAGGGCTCAGCCCGAGTTCGCGGACCCGCTCGCGGACTGCCTCGTCCGGGTCGGCGAAACTCACCTCGACGTCACGCTCGTCGGCGAGTTCCCGGTGGTCCGTCACCCGGGTGGTGAGCGCACCCGCCTCGGCCGCCGCCTCCTCGACGGTTGCGGGCGTGACCGGGTCCCCCTCGCCTGCGAGTGAGACCACAACGACCGCGTCGGTCAGTTCCTCCTGGGTGACCCGCTCGCGGACGCGCTCGACACCCTCACCCGGTCCGAGTTCGATATCCACGAAGACAAACTCCCGGGTGTCGAGCGCCCGTCGGCGGACGTCGACAGCCCCGGCAGGCGGGTCGGGAGGGTCGTCCTCGAAGACGACGAGATTGTACCCCCGGCTCTCGCGCTCGTCCGCGCTCGCGCGCTCGGTGGAGCCACAGTACGTCAGCCAGGCGTCGTGGGGGTCCTCGACCCGCCTCGTCTGGGGTGTGTGGTCGTCACCGAGGAGGGCGGCGTCGAACCGGACCGGCGAGCCGGCCAGTATCTCGCGGATATCCCAGTCACCGTGGTCGAACGGCTGGAACAGGCCGTGAGAGGCCAGGACGGCGTAGTCACAGCCGTGGTCGGCAAAGGCGTAGTCCAGGCCGTCGCGCTCGGCCCGAGCGACAAAGTCCAGCCCGTAGACGGCCACGTCCCCGACCGTCACGGGTTCGGGGCCGAGCCGGGTCGCCAGCCCGAGCGACTCGAACAGGTCGAGCCACTGGGCGTCGCGCTTTGACTCGTGGTTGCCCACGACAGCCAGAAAGGGGACCCCGGCGTCGTCCAGCCCCCGGAGCACCGACAGCGCACCCATGATGTCCGGGAGGGTCGGGCGGCGGTCGTGAAAGAGGTCGCCGGCGTGGACGACCGCGTCGACATCCTCCTCGACGGCGTCGGCCGCGACCTGCCGGAAGGAGTCGAGAAAGTCCTCACGACGCCTGGGGAGGTGGTACTGCTGGTACCCGAGATGGGTGTCCCCGGTGTGTATCACCCGTGTCATTGACCGCTATATGATACCCCCGTGTAAATGGGTTCCCGGACCGGAGTGAAACTGAAGGCCCGGGTCGCGGAGACCGGCGAGTCTGGGGGCCCCGCTCGGACAGGTTGTCGACACTCCGTATTCCACGCCGGGGGCCGTCTCGCGCTCGGCGGAGCCCACACCGTCTCCGGCCGGTTCCCCCCCTGGCCCGTGTCGGTAGCTGGACCCCGCCGCGTGGCCCCGCCCCCGGATGTACACGAGTAATACCACCGGTTTAGGTGAGTAACGGCGAAAATACCGGTGGACGGTCAGCGTGGTGAGTGAACTGACCCGAACCCTCTTAATGCGCCAGACCGTATTAGGGATGAATGACCGATACCGTGGACGACGTCGAGTGGCCCTACGACCAGGGCGCCTCCAACCAGGAGAAAATCGAATCTCTGGAGGAGCGCCTCGAGGTCCTCGAGTCCCAGAACGAGGAGATGCGGGACAAGCTACTCGACGCCAACGCAGAGAACAACAAATACCAGCAGAAACTCGAGCGGCTGACCCACGAGAACAAGAAGCTCAAGCAGTCCCCGCTGTTCGTGGCGACGGTCCAAGAGGTCAACAACGACGGCGTCATCATCAAACAGCACGGCAATAACCAGGAGGCCCTGACCGAGGTGACCGATGAGATGCGTGACGACCTCGAGCCGGATTCCCGGGTCGCGGTCAACAACTCCCTGTCGGTCGTCAAGACGCTCAACGACGAGACTGACGTCCGGGCCCGTGTCATGGAGGTCGACGAGTCCCCCGGGGTTAACTACCAGGACATCGGCGGTATCGAGGACCAGGTCGAGGAGGTCCGCGAAACTGTCGAGATGCCCTTGAAGAACCCCGGTATGTTCGAGGAGGTCGGCATCGACCCGCCCTCGGGTGTGCTCCTGCACGGGCCACCCGGTACGGGCAAGACGAT
>CAZQZE010000133.1:0-6808 GCA_964597715.1 uncultured Halobacteriales archaeon | reverse complement strand
CGCCCGGACGACCTCCAGGCCGCGCCGACGGCCCCGGCCGCCGCCGACGGCCAGGTCGTCCACCGCCAGTACAACGGCCCCAACTTCGTCTACCGGGTCGAACTCCAGGGCGGCGACGTGGTCCGGTGTCTCCACAACCACGTGGAAACCTTCGAACACTGCCAGCCGGTCTCGGTCGATATCGTCGCCGACCACCCGCTGGCCTGGTACCCCGCCGAGTGACCTGGTGCGATGACCGTCTCTCCGCTGGCCACGCTCCGGGGCCGACTCACCGCCCGACGGCTCGCGGTCACACTCGCTGCCCTGACCGCCGGTCTCGTCCTCGCGCTCAGCCACGAGGTGTTCCCCTACCACAGCCTCAACCACGACGAGGGGGTCTACCTCCAGCAGGCCGCGATGCTGCTGGAGGGCAGACTCTCGGTCTCCCCGCCGGTCCCCGAGGCGTTCCGGCCGTGGTTCTTTGTCGCCGACGGCTCCCGGCTGTACCCGAAGTACGCACCGGTCCCGGCGGCGATGTTTGCCGTCGGCGAACTCCTGGGCGGCTACCGGCTCGCACTCGCCGGCATCGCCGCCGGCTGTGTCGGCCTGCTCTACGCGACTGCTGCGGAGGCCTTCGACGGGCGGACCGGGGTGGTGGCCGCCGCCGTGTTCGTCGTCTCGCCGCTCTTTCTCGTCCAGTCGACTCTCTTTCTCCCGTACGTTCCAACCCTCCTCCTGACCCTGCTGTTTGCCTGGCTGTATCTCCGGGCTGACCGGACAGGTGACCGCCGCGCTGCCGCGGGTGCCGGCCTCGCCATCGGGCTGGCGTTTTTCGCGAGACCGTACACCGCGGTCATCTTTGCGGCGCCGTTTGTCGTCCACGCGCTCTGGACGCTTCGCTCGCTCGGGTGGGACCCGGTCGCCCGGCAGACCGTGACCGCCGCCCTGGGGCTGGCCGGCGTGGCCGTCACCCTCGGCTACAACGCCCACATGACCGGCTCGCCGGCGACCTTCCCCTACCAGGCCTTTGCCCCTCTGGACGGTCCCGGCTTTGGCTACCGGCGGATCCTTGACTACGACCGGGTGTACTCGGTCCCGCTGGCTGTCGAGGCACACGCCCGCGCCCTCCTCCGCTACGCGACGAACTGGACACCCGCGGCGCCACTCGGGGCGCTCGTGGCGGCCGTCGGCCTCGGCGTCACGGTCCGCCGGCTCCCGGCCGTCGACCCCCGGACGCTCCCCCTGGCGGGGCTCGGCGTCTCGGTTCCCCTCGGTCAACTGTTCTTCTGGGGGACGCTGAACACCCTGGGCGACCTGGACCGCGTCGGCGACGGGCTGCTCTATTTTATGGGGCCGTACTACCACGTCGGCCTCCTCGTCCCGACGGCTGTCTTCGGCGCGGTTGGCCTACTGTGGCTCTGGGACCGGCTCCGGTCCTGGGCCGTAGCACTGCACGGTCGGACCCGGCTCGACCGCCGGCAGGGCCGCGCCCTCGGGGCGATGGCCGTGCTGGTCCTCGCGTTGCCTGCCGGCGCGCTCGCTGTCGGGGCAGTCACCTCCCCGCTTGCCGCCAACGCCGAGGTCACCGACAGATACGAGCGGGCCTACGAGCCCTTCGAGGACCGGTCGCTGGAGGGGGGGCTCGTCCTCCTGCCGGACCCGTACGGCGACTGGCTACACCACCCGTTCCAGGCGCTACGGAACGACCCCGGCCTCGACGAGGGGCCGGTCTACGCCGTCGAGGAGCGACCCTTCGCGGTTCTCGACGCGGTCCCGAACCGCCCGGTCTACCGCTACGTCTTCCGCGGCGAGTGGGTGCCAACCGAGGGCGAGGGGGTCACCGGCCACCTCCAGCGGGTCCGTCGGGCCGACGGGCCGGCGGTCCACGCCCACATCCGGGCGGGGGTGCCGACCGACACCCGCGGGGCAACTGTACAGCTATCCGGGGCCGACACCGAGACCGGCGGGCTCACCGCCGACCCGGCCGACCCCCTGGAACTGAATCTCACGGTGAGCGGCGGGACGGCCACAGTCCGGTCGGCGGCGCTCTCCGACCCGGTGTCGGTCCCCGTCGAGCGGCGGGGGGCAGTCGAGGTCCGGGTCTTCGTCGACTCCGGAACCGTAGACAGTTTCAGCTACCGGGCACAACTCCCGTTCGAACGCGTGAACGGGACCGTCAGCGCGCTCACGCCTGCCCTGGAGGTCTGCCGGCAACCACGCCTCTGTGGGGGGGAGGCCGCGTACGTCCCCGGAAGTGGGGTCCACCGACCGAATGTCACGCTGGAGGCACGGCTCCATGACTGAGTACGAACTCACACGCCGCGACGCACTGGCCGCCCTGGGAGCCGCCGGTGTCGGCGTCGCCGGGGGGGTGGCACTCGGTGGGGACGACTCCGACGACGGGGGCGACGACCGACAACCGCTGGCCGACGAGGCGGTGGCGACGGTCGAGGCCGTCGCCCGGGTCGTCTATCCCGGCGAGGTTTCCGGCGTGTCGGGCTTTGTCGAGCAGTACGTCGTCGGCCGGGCTCGTGACCGGCCCGACCACGCCCGCGGGGTCGCGGATGCCGCCGCCGCCCTCGACGGGTACGCCCGCGACTGGTACGACCGTGGGTATCTCGACTTGGACCCCGAACAGCGGGAGACGGCCCTCGAGTGGATGGGTGTCCGGGCCGCCGACCCCGACCCCGAGGGGTCTCCGGTCGAGCGGGTCCGGTTCTATCTCGTGAACGAACTGCTCTACGCCCTGTACACGACGCCGACGGGGGCCGAACTGGTCGGGCTGGAGAACCCGCAAGGGTACCCCGGCGGGACTGACAGCTACCGGCGAGGGCCATGACCCCGGGGCCGTGTCGACCGGTCCTCACCGGAGTCGCTCCTCCAGACAGACCCGCAGAACCGACTTGCCGATAGCGACCCCGCCGGCAACCGGGTCGAGTGTCGTCTCGCCGGCCCGCTCGCGGTACGCGATAGGGAGTTCCCGGATCCTGTACCCCCGCATGGCCGGCCGGAGCAGGAGTTCCGCCGAGAGCCCGGTGTTCTCGGTCCACTCGACCTTCTCGACCAGTTCCCGCCGGTAGGCACGCATTCCGGTCGTGACGTCGTGGACCCGCCGTCCCATCAGGAGACTCGCCAGCAGCGCGAACACACGGTTGCCGAGCCGGTTGAACGCGGGCATCGCCTCGGCGCCGTGGTAGAGCCGGTCGCCGCTGACGACATCGTAGCCCTCGTTGATGAGCGAGAGAAACTCCGGGAGCTGCTCCATAGGGTAGGTGTCGTCGCAGTCGGTGGTGACGACGACCGGCCGGTCGGCCGCGAGCAGCGCCGCCCGAACCGCCACGCCGTAGCCCTGTGGCTCCTGTTCGATGACACGAGCGCCGTGTTCGCGGGCTATCTCCGGGGTGCGGTCCTCGGAGCTGTCGACACAGACGACCTCGGCTTCCCCGTCGGTCACCCGCTCGATGTCGGTCAGCACCGTCTCGATGGCCTCCGCCTCGTTGTAGGTCCCCATCACGACGCTGAGGTCCTCGAACCCGTGCTCCATTGACTCCCGGTCACGCCCCCACCCTCTTGAAGTTTTAGGTTGGCCAAAAGCAGGCGTGGACCGCCGCCTACCGCCCCAGCACGGCCCGTCCGCGGCCGACGAAACCGGTGACGAGGTCGCCAAAGCGGTGGCTCAGCTTGCCGCCGGCGTAGAGTCGGAGTGTCCCGAGTAGCCCACCGGGCACGAAGAGGATGAAGATGATGAACACCGTGCCGGTGTACATCTGGGCCTGGCCGGTCAGCCAGATGTCGATGACCCCGTTCAGGTTCGTCCCGAACACCGCCGTCGACTCGAGGGTTTCCGGTCCGAGGAGGTCGCCCAGAAACGGCTTGATATCGCGGTCGAAGACCTCGACGAGGTTCTCGTCGAACAGTGTCCCGTAGAACGGGCCGGCAAGGGTCCCGATCCCGCCGATGATGGTCGCGATCAGCGCCGGACCCGCGCGCTCGAGTACGCCAAAGGCCCCGGCGGCGTTTGCCTGGTGGGCCCAGGCGGCCTGCAGAGCGCCCGCGAGCGCGCCGAAGGCCGCGCTGACCGCGAAGGCGGCGTTTTTGTAGTAGTAGGTGTTGATGCCGATGGCGCTCGCGCGTTCCTCGTTTTCCCTGATGGCGAGCATCACACGCCCGAACGGGGAGTTGAGGATCCGCTGCATGACAAAGTACGAGAGGACAACGACGAGACCGACCACGAGATACGACGAGGTCAGCGGGATGAGCTGGATCTCCGCCGGGACGTAGGGACCGACCACGGGGAGTCCGCTGATGACCCCGATGAGTGTCCCCAGCACCGGAACGTCGGTCAGTATCACCTGTGACCCCCGGAACGGGATGAGGTTCACCCCGCCGATACCGGGCAGCCCGATGACCCAGTCGAGGTCACCCCCCGTGACCTGTAGCCCCGTCTCGCCGATGTAGCCCACGACGATAAACCGGGCGAGTTCGGCGACACCGAGGGTGATCATGGCGAAGTAGACGCCGGTCAGCCGGAAGGAGACCCCGCCGATCAGCACCGCCAGGACCATCGCCAGGACCATCGCGCCGAGCATCACCTGCAGGAGTGGCGTCTGTGGGCCGAACGCCGAGAGCACCGGGAGCCCGGCAAAGGCGTCCGCGCGGGCGCCGAGCACCATCATCACGCCGGTCCCGAAAAACAGGGAGTGGCCAAAGGAGAGGTAACCGGTGTACCCGCTGATAAAGTCAAAGGAGACAGCAAACAGCGCGAGGACCAACACCTCGAACATCAGCGACTCCTGGGGCAGGAGCAGGCGCAACACGCCTACTGTCCCCTCCCCACCGCTCGGCTGGACGATACTGTAGACCCCCGGATAGATGAACAACAACAGCACAACCAGGATGTGTAACAGGTGATTCCGGAGGACAGGCCCCACCCACGACGGGTCCCGGAGCCAGGAGAACCCTCGCCGCGAAATCGCACCCTCGGTGGGGCTTCGGAGGACAGTCCCCCCGGCGGCGGCGAGATACCCGAGCCTGTCGGTGACACCGGACAGTCGCCCCTCGTCCGACTGCCGGGGGTCGTCGGCCCCTCGGTCCTCCCCACCCGTGTCCGGGGTGTCGGGGTCCTCGGAGCTAATGGCCCCCCACCTCCTCCTCGCCGAGAATGCCCGTCGGACGAACGATGAGCGTCACGACCAGCAGGATGAACAGCAGCATCTGTGGCAGGGAGACAAAGTCAAAGACGTTCGTCGAGAGGAGCACACCGAACTCGAAGAAGAAGCCGGCGACGGCCGCGGCGACCACCGTTCCGGTGAAGGTGCCGAGGCCGCCGACGACGACCACGATAAACGCCGGCAACAGCGCCTGTGCGCCGATTGCGACGGTCACGTCGTAGGTACTCTGCCAGATGAGGAAGGTGCCGGCGACGCCGGCCAGCCCCGACCCGATACCGAAGACGACGGTGAACACCCGGCGGATGTCGATCCCGAGTGCCTCGGCCATCTCGTCGTCCTCGCTGCCGGCGCGGATGTACAGCCCGTAGCGGGTCCGGGTGAGAAACAGGTACACCCCGGCGACGACGACAGCGCCGACGAGGATCTCCATGAGCACCACCCCGTCGATGTCGAGACCGGCCACGGTGACGTTCTCGCCGAAGACCGCCGGGCCGTAGGTCGCGGGCTCGGGCCAGGGGGTCCGGGCCTGATTGCTCGTCCCCCCGGTAAAGAGGTTGACGAATATCTCGGTGAGTTGCTGGAGGACCGTCGCAACCCCGAACGTGAGGAGGATCTGGTCGATCGGCGGCCGTCCGTAGAGCCGGCGAACCAGCCCGAACTCCACCAGCGAGCCAAGCGCCATCAGCCCGACGAACACGAGCACGAACACACCCAGCAGTGGGAGAAAGCCACCCAACCCGGCGGCGTTCGGCGAGGAGAGCAGGAACAGCCCCATCGCCCCGAGGTAGGTGCCGATGGTGATGAACGCGCCGTGGGCGAAGTTGAGCACGCCCATCAGCCCGAAGATGAGTGTCAGCCCGCTGGCGAGGATCACGTAGAGGCCGGCCTGGCCGAGCCCCTGAATAACCGTCTCGAGCAGGGCGGTCGGGCCGAACTGCAGGAGGAGTCCTGTCATGCTGAGAGGTGTCTGGTGAGTCGCTCCGACTCGGGGTCGACGGCCGCCGTGTCGCCCTCGTCGACGACCTGGCCGTGGTCGAGGACGTAGAACCGGTCGGCGAGGTCGAGTGCGAGCCGGAGGTTCTGTTCGACGAGCAGCACCGCCACCTCGTTGCTGACCCGGGCCAGCGCCTCGCCGACGTCGGCGACGATCTGCGGGGCCAGCCCCTCGCTCGGCTCGTCGACCAGCAACATCTCGTTGTCACCGACGAGGCCGCGGGCGATGGCAAGCATCTGTTGTTGGCCTCCGGAGAGCGTCCCGGCGTCCTGCTGGCGTCGCTCCTCGAGGATCGGGAACGTCTCGAAGGCCGTCTCGAACGCCGCCCCCATGTCGGACCCCGACGGCACCGCCGCCCGGATATTCTCCTCGACGGTGAGATTGCCGAACATCCGGCGGTCCTCCGGGATCCACCCTATCCCGCGCTTGGCGACGTCACTCGTCCGCTTGCCGACCATCCCCTCGCCCCGGAACCGGACACGACCCTCCCGTGGCGGGGTCAACTGGAGGACCGTGCGCATGGTGGTGGTCTTGCCGACACCGTTGCGCCCGAGCAACGCCACCACCTCGTCGGTGTCGACCTCCAGGGAGACCCCCTCGAGGATGTGGCTCTCCCCGTAGTAGGTGTGGACGTCCTCGACCTCGAGGAGACTCACGCGACCCC
>CAZQZE010000132.1:5246-6810 GCA_964597715.1 uncultured Halobacteriales archaeon | reverse complement strand
CAATCCTGCGAGCTTCTGGGGCTCGCGACCCTGGTTCGAATCCAGGATGGACTATTACCTCTGACCCCGACCCCTCCGGCCGCGGCGCTCAGGAGTGGCCCGGTCTCCGGCTCGACCGGTGGCGTGGCTCACCAACATCCCCACGCTTTCGAACGCCTCAGCAAGTACCCCGGCCCGGTCGGCCGCACTGTCGTTCACAGCGATGACCGAGTTGACTGGTCATCGTCGACCTCCACCCGGTCGAGATACGCCTCGGTGGTCTCGCCCGCTGTCGCCCGCCGGCATTGGCCGCCCGTAGGTCGTCCTCGACAGTCGCTTCGACCGGGCCGAACTGTGGTGGCCCGCGACACCGTGAGGGTGTGTCTGCCCGGTGCCACGCCCACCCCGGCGCCGGGACTCCCGGGACAGCGGGTACCCCCGTCCTCAGTTAGGCTCGTGGGGCGGACGTTCAGTATCTGTCGCAATATGTTGTCTCGACGCACAGTTTTAAGAGATTCTAGTTACATCTGTACTGTATCTCGGGTAAACGATACATGAACGTTCATCTCAGCACGTGGCAGGCCGAACCGCGCGGACCGACGCACACCCGTCCGCGGGGGTCCCTCGGATGACGAAACGACACGTCGAGGTCTCACCGGAGACACAGGCCGCGGTCGACGAGACGGTATCGTACGTCGACGAGCGCCTCTCGGAGGGGGATACCGCCGCCGCCGTCGCGGAGATACTCGCCGACCTGTTCGGCGACAGCGAGGCCTACAAGCGGTACCAGCGCGGCGAGTCAGTCCCGCCGATGACCCGGATGCGACTCCGGAGTTATGACCCCCGAAACGCGCTCGTCGAGACCGAACACTGGGCCGAACAGAAACTCTCGGCCCTGCAGGAGGCAACGTGTCTTCGCTACCTCTGGTCCGGGTTCGACCTGTCACCGCTGTCGAACAATATCGCCGTTGCGCTGCCGTTCCGGCAGACCCTCGCAGACCACCTGTTCGCGGAGGCCGGCGACAACCTCCGCCTGTTCGGCGGGATCAAGATCCAGTGTGGCCACAACATCCACATGGGCGACAACGTCGTTGTCCACAACGACGTCCTTCTCGACGACCGCGGCGAACTGGTCGTCGGCGACCGGGTCTCGGTTGCCGACCGGGCACACATCCACACACACGCCCACGACACCGTCGACCAGACCGACGTGACCACATACGAGACGATCCTCGAGCCCGACGTCCGGCTCGGGTACGGGTCGATGGTCAGCGCAGGGTGTCGTGTCGAGCGAAACGCGATGGTCGGCTCGGGGGCAAAGACACTCGGCGACGTCCCGGCCCATCACATCGTGGCCGGCTCACCCGCAAAGAGCGTCAAGGTCAAACCCGGGTGGGAGTCCGTCGCCGACGGTCTCGGCCCGCTCACGGACAGACGCGAGCACCGCCAGCTCCCGACCGAGTTTCCGGAGCCGTTCGAGGCGTTCGACGAGTTTGGACGGGACCTCTCACCCCCCGGTGACGCCTCAGAACAGCGTGGCCAATGACTGCGCGGGCGTGGGCACGGGTATCAGCGGTCCGGGTGC
>CAZQZE010000132.1:0-5146 GCA_964597715.1 uncultured Halobacteriales archaeon | reverse complement strand
CCGGGTGCTCGTACTCGGCCGTCGTTACGACGGATTGGAACCGCGCGAGCAGGAGTCGATGCCGAACACGGAGTAGACGGGGCATGTCCCCACCGCTGCCGTGGTGAGCATCACAATCGCAATAGCCCCGAGCACGGGTGAGAGCACCGTCGGAAGCGAGAGCGTCTCGACGAGGACCGCAATCGAGACAACCCCGGCAACCGCACCAGCCACCGTTCTGAGAACGCCGTCCGTCGAACCCACGTTTTGGTTCATACCACACCAACGCCCCCGACACGTATAACACCATCGTTGAATAGACTGCACAATACTACAGCCGGCATAACCCCAAAAATAGGTCCGTGCCGGTTCAGAACGGCATCTGTTCGCGCAATGTGGCGCGCAAAACACAATATTCATACCTGTCCGATACGTACAGGGATACGTGATGGATAACCAGAAGAGCGGCACACTCGGCGCAGCGTTCGTCCTCCTGCAGGGACTGGCGACCGCACTCTTCCCACAGATAACTATCAAGTTCATCAAACAGATGGTCGGCAAGAACTTCGACAACGCCTCGGACCTCGAGGCAAAGCCGGCGTACCGCCGCCGGTTGCGCGCGCTCGGTGTCGGTATCGTCGCCGCGGCCGGGACGAGTCTCCTCCTCCAGGGCCGCGAGGAGGGGGATGACGAACCGGCCCCAATCGACACCCCTGCCGAGGAAGCGGGCACCGAACCCGACGAGTAGCGGAGCCTCTCACACTGCCAGCCGTTCAACCGGACCTAACCACCCGGCTCCGGCTCACCCCCCGACCGGCGCGCCGGCACTGTTTCACCGGCAGCAACACGCTGTGTCACCTTATCACGTTGATTGACATAGCTGGACCTGTCCAATGACGAACCCGGCAATCGAAACACGAGGGTTGACGAAACGCTTTGGCGACGTGACCGCCGTCGACGGGCTGGACCTGACCGTCGAGTCCGGCGAGGTCTTCGGGTTTCTGGGGCCCAACGGAGCCGGCAAATCGACGACGATCAACATCCTCCTGGACTTTGTCTCACCGACGACCGGCACGGCGTCGATGCTCGGGCTGGACGTGCAGGCGGACCGGAAAGAACTCCACCGCCGGATCGGTGTCGTGCCGGAGAACTACGGGCTGTACGAGCGGCTGAGCGGGCGCCGGCACGTCGAACTCGCCGCCGAGTTCAAGAACGCGGCCGACAACCCGAGGGCGTTGCTGGACCGGGTCGGGCTGTCGCCGGAGGAGGCGAGCCGGCCGGCCGGGGAGTACTCGACGGGGATGAGCCAGCGCCTCTCCCTGGCGATGGCACTGGTCGGCTCGCCGGACCTGCTCATCCTCGACGAGCCGACGGCGGGGCTCGACCCGAACGGGGCGCGCGAGCTCAGGGCGGTCATCGAGGCCGAGGCCGAGCGGGGCGCAACGGTGTTTTTCTCCAGTCACATCCTCGAGCAGGTCGAAGCGGTCGCCGACCGTGTCGGGATCATGGACGACGGACAGCTGACCGCGGTCGACAGTATCGAGCGACTCCGCCGGGACTCGGCCGGCGGGGCCCGGGTCACACTCAGCGTGGACCGCGAACCGGAGCGGGCGCTGGGTGACCTCCCAAACGTCAGGAACGTCGAGGTCACCGACGGCACTGTCCGGGGGACCTGCCTCGAACCGGAGGCAAAGCTCGCGTTCATCAACCGGGTCCAGGCGGTCACGACCGCCACCGACGTGCGGGTTGAGGAGTCCTCGCTCGAGGACATGTTCGCCAGCTACACCACCGAGGACCGCGCTGACGGGCAGGCTGACCCGGCGGTCACCGGGGGGGTCGAGGCATGAGCGTCCGTACCGTCGCCCGGAAGGACCTCGCCGACGCCGGCCGGTCAAAGGCACTCTGGGGGGTTACCCTGGCGATCGTGCTGTTCACCGCCGGTATTACCGGGCTCGTCGGCGTGTCCACCGACCAGCCTGTCGGTGAGGTGTTCGGGCTCGCCTTCCAGATTGTGGTCTTTGCACTCCCGGTCATCGCGCTGTTTCTCGCCAAAGGGGCGCTCACCGGCGAGCGCGAGTCGGGGTCGCTCCGGGTGCTGTTGAGCCTCCCGCCCTCCCGCGGTGACATCCTCGTCGGGAAGCTCGTCGGCCGGACGGTGCTGATGCTCGTCGCCACGCTCGTCGGCGGCGTCGCGACCGGGCTGGTCGTTGTCGCGCTGCTCGGCGGCGGCCTCGAACTGTTGGTGCCGTTTATGACCTTCCTCGGCCTGATGGGGGTGGCGTTTGTCGCCGTCGGCCTCGGTATCTCCGCTGCCAGCGCGAGTGACGGCCGAGCGACCGCCGCTGCCGTCACCGTCTACATCGTCCTGGTTGCGATGTGGGACCTCATCCAGGTGGGGGTCAGGGCCGGTGGCGTCGAACTCGGTCTGGTCGAGGCCGGGAGCAACCCGGCCTGGTTACAGTTCGTCGGGATCCTCCCGCCGAACCAGGCCGCCAATGCCGCGTACGAGGCCGCAACCGCCGGCGGGCGTGTCCTCGCCGCCGACCCGTTCGCGTCCGTGTGGCTCCCCAGCCTCGTCCTGCTGGCGTGGCTCGTCGTCCCGGTCGCGGGCGGGTATCTCCGGTTCCGGACGGCGGATATCGCGTAAGCCGCCCGCTCGCGGCCGGGGCGGTCGGCCCCGAACGTTTATACTCGTCCTCGACACGGGCCAGACCATGCAGATTACCGGCGTGACACAGTACCACGCGACACACGAGATGGACGGCGCGTTCCACCCGACCTGGATCCCGGGGTTCGCCCAGGGGAGCCACGAGGCGGAGCTCTTCGAGGTCGACACCGACGCCGGGATTACCGGTGTCGCCGCCGGGCCGAGTCTCGGCGGCCTGCGGTACGACGACCAGCTAGAGGGGCTTCTCGTCGGCGAGGACCCACACGACATGCGGACGATCCTCGGGAAACTCGACAGTTTCCGGCTGAGCGGCCCCCGCCCCTGGCACGTCGAGATGGCCCTCTGGGACATTATCGGCAAAGACGCCGGAAAGCCGGTGCACGAGCTGCTCGGCGGCACGGCGGACCCGGTCCCGGTCTACGCCTCGACGGGGGCGGTCATGGACGCCGAGGACCGTATCGAGTATATCGACGAGCACGTCGTCGACGAGGGGGTTCAGGCGGTCAAACTCCGGGTGACCGAACTCGACCAGGTCGATACCGTCCGGGAGGTCCGTGCCGCCTTCCCGGACCTGACGCTGATGGTTGACGTCAACAAGGGATGGGCGATACGGGCGGTCGAGTCCGAGGTCGAGTGGTCGTACAAGGACGCGCTCCGGTTCGCGCGCCAACTGGAGGAACTCGGCGACATCGGCTGGCTCGAGGAGCCGCTGCCACGCCGCCAGTACGCCCGGTACGCGGAGCTGCGGGAGGCGACCACCGTTCCGGTCGCCGGGGCGGAGTTCAACGACGGGGTCGGGGGGCTCACCGAGTTCATCCGCCAGGACGCGCTCGACGTGCTACAGGCCGATGCCGCGCTCGCGACGGGGATCAAACGCGCCGTCGACGTCGCGGCGATGGCCGACGCCACCGGGACCGAGTTTGTCCCCCACACGTGGACCAACGGGGCGGGGTTCGCGGCCAATCTGCACGTGATGGCTGTCGCCGGGAGCGCGTGGTGTGAGTACCCGCTGGAACCGCCGTGGGACGCCGACGTCGTCTCGTTTTTCCTCGAGGAGTCGTTCACACACGAGAACGGCTACGTCGAACCGCCGACCGACCCGGGGCTGGGCATCACGGTCGACTGGGACGCCGTCGACGACGCCTGAGTACGGCCGCTACCGGGCGCGTGTGGCGGCGTGCCCACACCGGCTCGGGGTCGCCGGCCGAGACCGGGCAGGCAGTCACATACGGCTGTGCTGCCCGCTAGGTATCAGTACCTGGATAGGACACCGACAACCACGGTCAGTCGACGAGCACCCGGTCGGTGAGCCAGTGTTCGTCGAGTGCGCCCTCACGTCTGTTCGAGAGCCCGAACACGTAGGTCACCGTCCGCCCGTCGGGGCCGGTGAGTGTGACACGCTGCTCGGCGGTTGTTCCGTCCCGCTCCATCGGCCCAGTTGTCGCCTCGACGTGGTCGACCATCGGCGCGTACTGCGGGCCGGTGACCATCCCCACGAACCGGTCGAACGGCCCGGTTGCACGCCGGTTCGACGGTGAGGCGAAGTTGTACGCAGTGCCGATCCCCGCGTTCTCGAAGGGGTCGTCGTTGGTCGCCAGCGCGGACAGTTGGACGCTGACGACCCGCTCGGGCCCGTACTCGGGGTCCGGTGTCGGGAGGTCGGCGACCGGGTAGTCATCCACCATTGGTATACGTACTGTTAGTGGGCAAGAGGTATCAACCGCTCGGCGGCCGTGACAGCCCGTGACGGCGCTGGCCGTGCATCGCCGCTCCTCCGCGGCAGTCGGACGGGACACCGGCGACCGCACGTTTCGGATGGCCGGCTGGCCGACCGTATCCGCCGTCGACGCATTAGTTGAAGCTCCGGGGGTAGCGGACGTAAAATATATAACTTCTTACATACTCCTCGGCGTATCTGTGACGGCGAACCCGCGTGGCCGGTCAGGGCACCCGAAAGCCGCGGACGGTGTCGCGTTTGCCGGGCTCACAGACCACCTGGGCGAGGCCGAGGTCGGAGAACACCGTCTTCCAGTCCCGGTAGTACAGCGGGAAGTCGTCCTGCACGCAGCTCACGTCGTTGCCCGGGCGGCCGCGCTGGGGGCTGTTGCCCTCGTTCTCGGCTGTGACGAGCAGGTCGTCCGTGACCCGGACGAGTTCCCCGAACACCCACTCGTCGTCGGGGTGAATGTGCTGGAGGGTCTCCACCGAGTAGACCACGTCGAACTCGCCGTCCCCGAACCCGGGGACGACATCCTCGAGGGCGCCGGCGTGGAAGGTCCCCGTCTCGGCCAGTGTGGGGAAGTACTCGGCCATCACCTCGAAGGACCCCTCGTTGATGTCGACGCCGGTGAGATTCTCGAAGCCGCTGTCACGGAGGTGAGCGAGGTGGCGCCCGGAGCTACAGCCCACCTCGAGGACCGCCGCACCCTCCTCGGCGTAGTACGAGAGCACGTCCGCGAGCGTCTCGCTCACCTCGTTGGGGCCGATCTCGGCGTAGTA
>CAZQZE010000131.1:0-6826 GCA_964597715.1 uncultured Halobacteriales archaeon | reverse complement strand
CGCTGACCCACCAGGAGGAACACCGGGACCGCGAGGACATCGCCGACGACCCCCATACCCACGATGCCCCGGACAAACACGTCGCGGTCTGCACCAACCAGACCTGTGCGGCCGACGGCGCGCCCGCGGTACTGGAGCGGCTCCGCCAGGAGATCCGGGACAGTGACACCGACGCCCGGGTCACCCGCTCGTCCTGTCTGGGGCGGTGTGGCGAGGGGCCGGCGGTTGCGGTCTACCCCGATGGGGTCTGGTACGGCGGGGTTGCGGAGGATGACGCCGGCCGCCTCGTGAACGCACTGGAGCGCGACCGCATCGTCTCCGACCTCGTCGACCAGACGCTGTGACCCCGCCACGGCCCCGACGCATCGCCAGCAGACCGACACACGGACATCGATACACACGATACACAAACCATGGCATGTGAGGAACTCGAAGCACTACGACTCGGCCTGATGAACGTCCTCGGCAGCGAAGACGAGAGCGTCCGCCAGCACGCCGAACAGGAGCTCGGTGACGACATCAGCGGGCCGGTCGAGGCCCTCTCCGAGGCGGAGGCGCTGTCGGATATCCGGCGACACCTGGACGCGGCACTCGTCGACTTAGAGGAGGAGGTTGCCGCCGCCGACCCCGACAGTGACGAGTACGACTACCTGCGCGGGCGGCTCGTGGCCGTCCGGGGCGCGGAGCGGTCGGTCGCCCGCCTCGCCGACCAGGGTGAGAGCCTCCTCGACGGCTTCGGGGAGGCACACCACACCCTCCACGAGGCGTTCCCGGTCGATGAGTGAACAGCAGCGCCACACTCACCCCCTCGGGACGGTCGACCCCGGTCGCTCCCGGCACGCCGGCCGACGGTCGGCTGTCACCCTCGCCGACGGGCCCGTCGTCGCCACGGCAACCGGCGGCGTGCAGGCGTTCACGCCCGGACTCGAGAGGCGCTGGCGCACAGACGGCGCGGCGAGTCTCGTCGCCGCGGTCCCCTTCGACGGCGCGGTCGCGGTCGGGGAGCGCGGCCCCGACGGGGAGATACGGGTCGTCGAGGACGGGAGCGTCCGGTGGCGCTACCGGACTGCCGACGACGTGGGTGACCCCACAAAGCCGACACGGTTCCAGCTGCCGTTCGTCGCGTCACTCGTGACCGAGGGTGACACGCTCTACGCTGCCACTCGCCGGTACGAGCGCCGTGACGGCGAGCGACACTTCGAGAGCGCCGTCTACGCGTTCACGCCGGACGGGCGTGTCCGCTGGCGGTACCGTGCAGACGCCTCACCCGTCGGCCTCGACGCGGACGGTGAGCGTGTCGCGGTGGCGTACAACCGGTGTCCCGGCGACCACGACCGGGGGCTGGTCGTGCTGGACGCGACCACCGGCGACCCGCGGTGGACCTGGGACCCCGGGACGGAGGGACAGCGCCGCGTCGGCGACGTCTCTACACACAGGGGCAAGGTGGCAGTCGCCAGCCACGGCGACTACCGCGGGTACCTGCTCGCCGACGGGGACGAACAGTGGCGGACCTCGCTGGGACGGCCACAAACGGTCGACGGCGAGTGGGTGTACACGTACCCGAACCACGTCCACGCGACCGACGAGGGTGTCCTGTTCGTCACGGGAAACACCTACCCGGAGGAGGGTCGAGAGACGGCGGCCCGCCACCCGGGCGAACACACCGTCACATCCGTCGACGGGGGCGACCCCGTGTGGACGGCGGGTGTCGGCGGATTCGTCACCGCGCTCGGCGTCGACGGCACGACGGTGGCGGTCCCCTGTGCACAGCACTTTCGCGACCGTGACCCCGACGGACACGGCCTGACTGTCTTCGATGTCGCCGGGGGCGAGCAGCACCGTTCGGAGACGGAGGGGGTCGTCACCGCGGCTGCCGTGGCCGGAGCACGGGTCGCGGCGGTCGAGGAGCCTGTTGTCTACCACGACGAGGGCGTCGAACGCGGGGAATACCGGCTACACGCCTTCGACGGATAATCGGTCGAACTGTAGCAGTCAGTCCGCCGGCAGGGTGTCGTCCGGGCCGACGGCTAACCGCTCTCTCTCGCGGCGAGAGAACCAGCGGTGTGTCACAGCGAGCACGACCCAGAGACCCGCCTGACCTGTCACGACGACCCCGCGGTACGCCAGTACGACCGTCTCCGGGATGTCACTGCCGGCGGCCGCCGACGGTCCGATGGCGAGCAGCGCCGCGAGCACGCCAACCGGGAGAAGCGTCGGCAGGAGGGCAGACCGGACGGTCACACCTGCGCGTGTGAGACGGCGGAACACGACGACCGCGAGGCCACAGGCGACCGCACCCGCGGCGGCAGCCGCGAGATACCAGCCGATTTGCGTTCCGACCGGGGCGGTGCTGGCGACACCCGCTGGCTGTGGCGGGAGGAGTACCCAGGGGGCGCCCGAGACGGTCACGAACCCCGCGGCAGCGAGGACGTACCGCTTTGTCGACGCCGAGCCGGGGAGGGCCGGCTCGGTGAGGTAGTACACCACACCAAAGACAACCCCGCCAAGCAGGACACCCCAGGCCACCCCGCCTGCGACGCTCGCGGCGGCGGTCACGGTCTCGGGAACGACGTGCCCCTCGCCGGGGGCGTGCTCGTGGGCGTGAGTCAGCGACTCCGTGTACCCGACGAGCGGGTTACCGACGAACGCCATGAACAGCCCAAAGAACAGGCCGCCGACAGCGCCGGCTGTGAGGCCCCGCCGTATGGACGCCCGAAACATCAGTGACAGACCACGCCGGCGGCGTGACGGAAGTCGTGCAACCCGTCGTGGAGGAGGGGCTGTTGGAGCAAGAGGAGGCCGGCGAGGAGCCCTACGGTCAGCACCAGCCCGGCCGCCACCTCCCAGCGGGACAGTTCCTGGCTCGCCTGTGCGATACGGTCGGAGACGGTGTGTGTCGCCGCCATTCAAATCACGTTTACCCCAATACAATCTTACTTGATAAGCGTTCGGGTCAGAAGGTGTCGTCGACGCGGTCGGCCGACAGCGCCGCGAGCGGGACCCGTCGGCCGCCGGTTTCCTCGGTCAGTATGTCGGTCAGACCGCGACCCTCGTCGGTGTCCACGACGAGGACGTGTGGGTCGCGTTCGGCGAGTGTTCGGGCGGCCTCCCGTGTGGCCGTGACCGGGCTGTCGCCGGTGTTGGTGCGCCCGTCCGTCACACAGACCACCGTCGCGGCGCCGGGGTCCGCGCGGTCGAGCACCTCCGTCACCGTCCGGAGCCCGGCGGGCAACGGCGTCCGGTCGGCCGTCGGGAGCTCCTTCAGGTGGCGCGCGGCCATCGTCACACTGTCTGTCGGCGGCAGGACAACCTCCGCGTCCTCGCCGGCGAAGGTGACGACCGCCACCTCGTCACGACCCTGGTACGCCTCCCGCAGGAGTTCGAGGACGGTGCCTTTCGCGGCCCGCATCGCCGGCCGCATCGAGGCGCTGGCGTCGACCAAGAAGACGACCAGGGCCGACGCCTCACCCGCGCGGACGGACTGTCTGAGGTCCCGCTCCCCGACGCGCGAGGCCCCCCTGGTCGCGGCAGCCCGGGCCGAGGCTGCCGCGTCGACCTCGCCGCCAGGGTCTGCCCGCTGGGTCCGCACACGCGCCCCCTTCGCCTGTGTGCTGGGGGTCACGTCGGCCCGGGACCCGGCGTCGACGCCCTCCGAGACGTCGGCCGTCGGCGCCGACAGCTCCGGCGCGGCGCTGTCGCCGACCCCCGCGCGACGCTGGCCGGGCACCAGCGGTGTCCCCTGCTCCTGTTCGCCGTCCTCCGGAGGGCTGTCACCGTCCTCGCCGCCGCCGGGGGTGTCCTCGTCGCCGGTATCCGTGTCCCCGCCGGCGGGCGCGGGCTCCGTCGACCGGTCGCGCCCGTCGGGCTCGTCGCCGTCAGCCGGTTCGTCGCGCCCGGAATCCGGGTCGGCCCCGTCCGCGTCCGGCTCCGGGTGTTCGTCCGGGTCGTCACCGTCGGCGTCCGGTCCGTCCCCGTCGTTCGCTCCGTCGTCCGTCGGTGGCTCGTCCGCCTGCTCGGCACCCTCGTCGTCGTCGCCGTCGTCGCCGTCGAAGTGGTCGTCGATGACGTCGTCGGGGTCGGGGGCGTCCTCGAACGGTGTCGACCGCATCCGGTGTGGGAGTGCCAGCGCTGCGGCCTGTTGGACGTCGGTTTCGATGACGCGGTCGCGCCCGTGTAGCGCGGCAAAGGCCCGGGCACCCCTGGCTGTCGCGATATCCCCGCGGTGGCCGTCGACGCCTGCCTCCCGACACAGCTCCGCGACCGCCGCGAGGTGTTCCTCGGTCAGGGAGACATCCGCGAGCGTGTCCCGGGCGGTCTCCAGTCGCTCCCGGACGGCCGCGTCCGGCTCCCCGTCCGGCTGTGTCCTGCCCAGCGCCTGCTCGATAATCTCGACCCGGTCGGCCGTCTCCTCGCAGGCGGTGACCGTCGCCTGGAAGGCAAAGCGGTCCCGGAGTTGCGGGCGGAGGTCACCCTCCTCCGGGTTCATCGTCCCGACCAGGGTAAACGCCGCGGGGTGAGTGACGCTGACCGCGTCGCGCTCGACCCGGTTGACGCCGCTTGCCGCGGCGTCGAGGACAACGTCGACGAGGTGGTCGTCCAGCAGATTCACCTCGTCGACGTAGAGGATCCCCCGGTTGGCACGGGCCAGCAGACCGGGGTCGAACTCGTGGTCACCGGCCATCGCGTCCGCCACCGACAGCGACCCGACGACCCGCTCACGGGTCGCCCCCAGTGGCAGTGTCACCAGCGGGACCGGCCTGTCCTCGACGGGCGGGTCGGTTCGCTCCCGGCAGTCCGGACACTGTCGGTCGGGGTCCGCCGGCGGACAGCCAAACGGGCAGTCCGCGACCGCCTGCTGGTCGGGCAACAACCCCGCCAGCGCCCGGACCGTGGTGGACTTGGCGGTCCCTTTCTCCCCGCGGACGAGCAAGCCATCGAGCCCGGGGTCGGTCGTTACCGCCAACAGCGCCCGTTTTAACTGCTCCTGTCCCACGACGTCGCCGAACCCGGGGGAAGACTTTTGTTTCACGCCTAATTCAATCATAGTTGTATTAGAGAAAACAGAGGTTTAATAACGTTATGCCAACGGTTGGACTCTACACGGCGACCGAGAACGAGCTAGGGGCGGTCGGGGCGGCGGCCGAGCGGGTCGACGCCGACCTGGTCGCACGGTCGGAGGGCGACCTCGACGGCCCCGAGGACACCGAGGCCTTCCTCGACGAGCTGGAGGAGGCGACGGCTGTCGTCCTCTGGCTCCACGGCGGGAAGGACAGTATGCCGGGCTACGAAGCCGCGGTCGAGCGCCTCCGCGACGCGGGGGTGCCGCTGGTCGTGAAGGCGACCGGGGACGCGTTTGCCTTAGAGGACACGAGTGTCCCGAGGACCGACCGCGAGCAGGTGTGGGCGTACCTCGAGCGCGGCGGGACGGCAAACATCGAGAACTGCCTGCGGTATCTGGTCGACGCCTTCGGGGCCGACCCGCTGGAGTACGACGACCCGGTCGACCTGCCGACGGAGGGGGTCTACCACCCCGACTACCCGGGCGCGACGTACGAGGAACTGCGGGCCACCCTCGACCCCGAGACGCCGACGGTAGCGGTGTGGTTCTACGAGTCACACTGGACACACGAGAACACCCGCTACGTCGACGCCCAGGTGCGAGCCATCGAGGCACAGGGCGCCGACGCGCTGCCGGTGTTCTGTAACCCCGCGGCGGAGGAGGCAGGGCAGTGGAACGCCGAGCGGGTCACCGAGGAGTGGCTCCTCGAGGGTGGCGAGCCGGTCGTCGACGCCGTGCTCTCCTCGTTTATGTTCTCGCTGTCGATGGACGAGCGAGGGCGGTCGGCGGACGACGAGGGCGACACCGCGGAGGAGGTCTTTCTCGACAGACTCGGCGTACCGGTGCTCCAGACGGTGACGACGATGCGCTCGCGCTCCCGGTACGGGGGGAGCGAGACCGGCGTCATGGGGTTCGAACTCGCGCTGTCGGTGGCGCTACCGGAGTTCGACGGGAACGTCATCACCCATCCGGTCAGCGGCAAGGAGCGCACGGAGGACGCCGCCGGTATCGGCAGCGCGCCGAAACAGCACTTCCCGATCGAGGACCGGGTCGACCACGCGGCCCGTCTCGCGGTCAACTGGGCGGAACTGCGGTACAAGCGAAACGCCGACAAACGGGTCGCGGTCGTCCTGCACAACTACCCGCCGAGTGACGACGGCATCGGAACGGCCTTTGGGCTCGACTCGCCGGAGAGTACCGTCAACCTGCTCGGGGAACTCGACGCCCGCGGGTACGACACCGGGTCGACGGCCCCCGAGAGCGGACAGGCGCTGGTCGAACGGCTGACCGCGCAGCTGACCCTCGACGACAGGTGGGTCGCCCCGGCGGACGTCCGCGAGCGGAGCGTCGACGTCGTCGGCCCCGAGCAGTACCGGACGTGGTTCAGCGCGCTCGATACCGGCTTCCAGGAGAACGTCATCGAGGAGTGGGGTGACCCGCCGGAGCGCCCGTTCGCCGTTCCCGGCGTGGAGTTCGGGAACGTCCTCGTGACCGTCCAACCTCCTCGTGGGTTCGGGATGGACCCGAGCAAGGTCTACCACGACTCGGACCTGCAGCCGCCACACGACTACGTGGCCTTCTACCGGTGGCTTCGCAACGCCTACGCGGCGGACGCTATCGTCCACCTCGGAACACACGGGTCACTGGAGTGGCTGCCGGGCAAGACAGTCGGGCTGGACGGGGAGAGTGCCCCCGACCAGCTTGTCGACGATATCCCGAACGTCTACCCCTACATCGTCAACAACCCCGGCGAGGGCACGCAGGCAA
>CAZQZE010000130.1:0-6894 GCA_964597715.1 uncultured Halobacteriales archaeon | reverse complement strand
CGTCCTCGTCGAAGCAGACGAAGTGGTGGGGTGCGTGGCCGGGGGCGTCGTAGACATCCAGGCTGCGGTCCCCGAGGTCGAGCGTCTCGCCGCCGGAGACGGTCCGGACACGCCCCTCGGGGAGGAGCTCCGGCTGGCCGAACGGGTCCTCGGTCCCCTGGGCCTTCGAGACACTCCGCATGAGCCGGTCGAGGCGGTCGGCGTCGGTCAGATAGCCGGCGCCACGCTCGTGAACCACCACCTCAGCGTTCGGGCAGTGTTGTGCGAGATGGCCGGCCCCGCCGGCGTGGTCCAGGTGGAGGTGGGT
Organism: uncultured Halobacteriales archaeon; assembly: GCA_964597715.1. GTDB lineage: Archaea > Halobacteriota > Halobacteria > Halobacteriales > Haloarculaceae > Salinirussus. The sequence goes on along the minus strand of CAZQZE010000130.1, from coordinate 6,587 downwards.
GACGACGATGTACGCGACATCCGCGGGGTCGACCCCGAGCGTGGCCATCGCCTCGGTCACCTGCCCGGAGGTGTTCGCGCCACCGGCATCAATCAGGGCCGGCCGGTCGGCGTCGACGACGAAGCTCGCGAGTGCGCCCGACCTGCCGAACAGTTCGTGGTCGACCACGTACACGCCGGGCGCGCCGGTGACGGCTATCGGGTCCGCGTCCATGGGATGAGGTGGGGACTGTGTGGCTTCAATCCCCCGATACCCGCGATGGGCGGTGTGTAACTCGTAACCGGCCGCGCATCCGCCGGGCCTGCCTCGCTCAGGCCAGCCGGTCGGCGAGCGCGCCGCCGAGCGCGCCGAGGCCGGCACTCAGCGCGACGAGAACCGCAAGGAGGACACCGCCACCGAGGCCGCCGACGAGCAACCCGGCGTTCAGCTCGCCGACCGCGCTCGCACCGACAACGACACCGACCGCGCCGGCAGCCAGAACACCGACAGCGGGGACGAGACCGACCAGCCCCGCGAGCGCACCCGCTCGGCTGCTGCTCCGGGCCGGCGGCTCGAGATACCCGGCGACACCGCCGCCGACGAGCCCGGAGAGCGGGGCGACCGGGACCAGCGCCGCCGCCGCGGCCCCGTAGACCGCGTGTGCCCAGACCGTGCCGGGTCTCCCCTCCACCTGCGTCGCCTTCCGGCGCGTCCTGCGCCGCGAGAGCACGAACCCGACCCCGCCCACGACGAGGACCAGCCCGCTGGCGACGATGCCGATGAACAGCCACTCCAGCGCCGGGAGTGCGGCGGTCACCAATTCGCCTCTCGTGAGTCCGAGGTCGAAGGCCGGCACGTCGGTGAGACCGGATTCGAGTTCGCCACGGTCAAGCACCCAGTAGGCGACGCCGCCGCCGACCGCCATTCCCGTCCCGACGAGCGCGGCAAAGAGCCCGATCACCCAGTCGACGACGCCGGGTACCTCCGTTCCGGTGTGTCCTGTTCGGCCAGCGTCCGTCGTGTTCGAGCGTTCCGTCGTCATTACAGTTCTTCCTCGGTCACCCTGGCTTCTATACCCCGACACACTGTTGCAGGAGGCGCAACGGTGAAACCGGTGACAGGTGCCGGAGGGGCTGCTGTCGAACCGGCCCCGGTCCTGGCCACCGGCTACGACGGGCGTGTCTCAGCCACGGCACTCGACGGACTCGGCGGCTCGAACGACCGGGCCGCGGGGCACACCCTGTCCGCTCACGCTGTACCGGTAGCCTACACACGACCACTGGACGACCCTGGTCGTCCCGAACCGGTTGTACGTCGCGTTCTGCCCGTTAACCGTGAGGGGCTGGCCGAGGGACCGGTTGGTGCCGTTTGGCGTCGCGTTGGACCGGTCCGGGCGCGCTGTGACACTGACCGAGAACGCCGCCGTGTCGTTGGTGTAGGTCAGGCTGAGTGAGCGGACCTCGCCGGTGGTCAGACGCGCGCTGTCGAGGCTGAACGAGGCCGGCAGGTCCGGGTCCGGCACCGGCAGCGTGGTGTTGGCCGCGAGTGTCGCCCGGTCCCGGTACACGCTCGTGTCGAGTTCGGGGAGCGGTGAGCCGACCGTGGCGTTGTCCGGCGGCGTGAAGCTGAACAGCGAGTCGTCGAGCCCGGGGTTGATACTGACGTTCCTGAGCACTCGCGTCGTCCGGAACCGGTCACCGTTGCGCTCGTAGGACGCCTCCGTCCGGAGCGGCAGGAACCACTCCGTGTCGACGTACAGCCGCTGACTGAAGTTCGTGAACGAGCGGGCACTGCTACGAGCCGGTGACTGGGAGCCGAGTTCGAGGACGTAGGTCTCGCGGCCGCTGACGGTCGCCGTCCCGTTGTACACCAGCGTGACGTTGCCCGTCGAGGTGTTTGTCCGCGCTGTCGTCGACTGCTGTCGCGGCCTGTCGACGGGGAGCCGGATCACCGGCGCCGCCGACGACACCTGTTTTCGCTCGTCGATGGCCGCTCTGCTCACGTTGAGCCGTGCGAACAGCCGCTCGATACGCTCGCCCTGGCGCACGTACCGCGGCTCTGCGGCGTTGGTCGGGATGACGGTCACACTGTCGTTCTGGCGGTCATATATCCACTGCGTCGAGCCGTTCGAGACTGTCAGCCTCCCCCTACGGTCGCCACTCACCGGTGCTTCCCGGAACATCCCCGTCCCCGGGCGGGCGCTGCGCCTGACCGTTGCGTTCCCTGTGCGGTTGGGGCCGGCGAAGCGTTGTGTCACGGTCGCGTTGAAGCCGTCCATCGACGCGAGCCTGTCGGCGGCGTCCTGGCCGACCGTCCCGGCCGGTGGGTCCGTCCCCCCAGACAGCGTCGAGACCGCGACGAGCCCGGTGACGGGGACGGCAACGACCACCAGCACCACCGCGGCGTACAGGCGCATCCGGCGGTCCATCTACGCCCCTCCGTTTGCTCCCGGTATCGAGGGGGTCGTGACCCGCTGCCGGTGCCCACCTCGGCGGTGGGCGGCGTGTGTCCGGGCCCGCCTGTCGTGGCTCACGGTCGTGGTCATCGCCGCAGCCGGTCCGTGCCGGTCCCGGGTTCCGGCCGTGACCCTCGGGGCCTTGGCGTGGCATTCGGCACAGGTCATCTGTCAGGGCTGGCCGGGTCCGGGGTGCGTGGACCCGACGGCGCCGGCGAACCCGTCCCGGTATCGGTCGGTCCGGGACGGCCGAGTGTCTCGTCCCGTGTGGCGGTCACAGCGGGGCCAGCGGCGGCCGTCGCGTCGCCACACTGGTCGGTCGTCTCGGTCGTTGCGGTCATGCCCGAGGGGTCGACCCCAGGGTACCAATAACCCGGTGCAGTGTCAACCGGCCAGCAACCCTGCGTAAGATATAGGTGGAACAGTGCGGCGCTCGGCAGGTGGCGAGCGACCCGGCGTCGAGCCCCGTAGTGAGACGGGTGGACGCACACACGGGGGACAGGGCCGTGTATGGACGCGCTGTCGGTCGGACGGTGGTCGGTGCGGTGGGCCCCGTCGTCTCGGGTGGTGGCCGGCCAGTCGTCGTTGCCGCTGAACCGCCGAACTGCGCTCGTCCCGGGGATACCGAGTGCGATGCCTGCGAGGTGGGTTTGACTCGCGTATCGAGACCAGGATAGGTATGGAGGCCGACCGGCAGCGTCACAGCCCCGGGTATACCCACCGTCCGGTCGGGCCGTCTGTATGCCTAGAGGGGTTTATTAATACGTTCCAGGCAGAACAGTGTAGTAACAGTGCGACCAGACGAACTGCGACGACCGGTGTCGTCGTGCGGGTGCCCGAGTGAGCGACGGTCAAGCCGGCGGCGTGGCCCGAGCCACGCGCCGACCACCCCGTCATGAGCGCGCTCGCGGCGTACCCGGACCCGGTGGTGTTCTGTGCGACAGCCGACGGCTCGGTTCGTGTGGCCGAGGTCAACGGTTCGTTTCACGACTACTTCGAGGCGGACCCGGCGGGTGAGCGGCTGTCGGCCTGGCTCGACCGCGTCTTCGAAACCGGCGACACCACCGTCGACGAGGTTGTGACCGCGCTCCGCGGCACGGGCGAGTTTGGCTGTCACGTGGCGTGTGCGGCCGATACGTCGACCGGGCCCTCCTTTGCGACGACCCGACAGTTCAGGCTTCGCGTCCTGCGGGAGACCGGGGGTGCCGGCGCGAGCGACGCGCTCGTGTTCACACCCGTCTGGGAGGTTACGTCGAGCCCGATGCCGACGGAACGGGTGGCGAGCATCCTGAGCCACGACCTGCGGAACCCGTTGGATGTGGCAAAGGCCCACAGAGAGGCCGCGGCCGAGACCGGCGGTGACGAGCACTTCGAGCAGATCGCACAGGCACACAACCGGATGGAACGGATCATCCAGGACGTGCTGACGCTCGCCCGCGGGGAGTCCGCGATCAGCCCGACGGAGACAGTCGACGTCGGGACGGTCGCCAGCCATGCCTGGGGGATGGTGGACACCAGACACGCGAGCCTCACAGTCGAGGACGGGACGCCGGAGTTGACCGCCGACCGCGACCGGTTGGAGCGGCTCTTCGAGAATCTCTTTCGCAACAGTATCGAACACGGACACGACGGGCACGGCCGGGCCCGCGGGGACGAGGACCTCACCGTCACCGTTGGCCCCTTCGACGGCGGGTTCTACGTGGCCGACGACGGCACCGGTCTCCCGACGGTGAGCGACGAGAAACTGTTCACCGTCGGCTTCTCCTCGACTGACGGCGGGAAGGGGCTCGGACTCGCCATCGTCGACCGTATCGCCAGCGCACACGGTCTCGCGGTCACCGCGGGGGAGAGCCAACCCGGTGGGGCGCGCTTCGAGTTCCGGCGTGACCCGGCCGCCGACCACCTGTGACCGGACGATGAACGAGACGCTGAGGCGGGCGCCGGTCGGTGTGCTCCTGACAGACGAGGACGGGTTGGTCGAACACGCAAACGAGCGCGCCCGGACACTGCTTGAGGTGACCGACGGGTCGCTGACGGGCGCGGCGCTCACGGAGGTGTACCCACGCTCCGCCGAGGAGACGCTGCGGACCGCCTTCGAGCAGACACCCGTCGCGGAACGCTCCTTCGAGGAGTACTACCCGCGACTCGAGCGGTGGCTCGCTGTCGATATCGTCCGGGCGGACAGGCCCGTCGTCTACCTCGACGACGTCACACCGACGTACCGCCGAGATCAGGAACTCGACACGCTCGAGAGCCGCCTCGACCGGCTCCGCCGGATCGACGCGCTGGTCACCGACGTGCTCACGCAGGTGATGGACGCCACCGACGGCGACGAGGTCGCCGAACTCGTCTGCCGGGAACTCGGGACCACCGACCTCTACGCGTTCACCTGGGCCGGGGAGCGCAGCGTCGACGACGACGGGCTTCGGGTTGTCGCCGCGGCCGGCGAGGCCCCGGACCTGCGAACCGAGGTGGAGCGACAGCTAGACGGGTCGACGACGCTCCCGGAGGAGCAGGCGGTCGCCTCCGGTGAGTCGGTGTTCGTCGACAACATCGCGAGCGCCGACACACTCCCGGACGCGCTCCGGGTGGCGGCGTTCGGGAGCGGCCTGCAGTCCTACGGCGCAATCCCGCTTGCCGGCGACGACGTCCCCTACGGCGTGCTGTGTGTCTACTCGGACCGCGAGGACGGGTTCAGCCGGCAGGAACGCGAGAGCCTGCGAACGCTCGGGGAGATCGGCGGGTTCGCCATCGGCGCGATGCGCCGGGAGACACTGCTTGCCGCCGACACCGTGACCCGGCTCGAACTCCGCGTGGAGGACCCTGCGGTCCCGTTCGACCCCTCGGCGCCGGTCAGCCTCGCCGGGAGCGTCCAGCGCGACGACGACGCGGCCGTCTACTACGTCCGGACACCCGCCGACGACACACCCGTATCCGAGGGCCACGAGTGTGTCGCGACGGTCCGGGAGGTGGAGTCGGGGGAGGCGGCGCTGTACGAGGTGACCGTCCAGGGCCGGACACCGCTGGTCGTCGCCCGCTCGTGGGGCGGGACCGTCCACACCGCCGAGTACACCGCCGGGGGCGTCCAGTTGACACTCGACCTCCCCAGGCGTGACGACCTCCGCCCGTTCGTGGAGACACTGCGCGCGGAGTTCGAGACGGTGTCGGTGCGCTCGAAGGCGGAGGCACGGTACCAGCCGGCCACCGCCGAGCGGTTCCGGACCGCCTTGGCCGAGCGGCTGACCGAGCGCCAGGAGACGGTGCTCCGGACGGCTGCCCTCGCCGACTACTTCCAGTCGCCGCGTGGCAGCAGCGCCGAGGAACTCGCCGAGGCACTCGACGTCACCGGACCGACGGTGCTGTACCATCTCCGCCGGGCCCAGCAGAAGCTGGTCGACGCGTTTTTCGACTCACAGGGGCCGCGGCCACGCGACGACCGCGGGTAGCGCGGTCGACGCGGGCTCACTGGCCTTCCCTGGCGACGGCGGCAAACCCCTCGAGGACGTCGTCGGCCTCGGACCGGGGGAGGAGGCGCTCGATACGGTCCCGGAGATGCGTGACGGTCCCTTCGACGTCCGCGAGCCGGTCGTGGCTTGCGGTCTCGTCGGGCTGGAGTTCCGCCCGGAGCACCTCCCGTTTCGACGCGGCCTCGAAGTACTCGCCGAGTAGCTGGTAGGCCAGTATCTCACACTGCTGTTCGACGACCGTGTGCACGTCCGCGCGGTCGACGGGCTTGCAGAGGTAGTCGTCGAACGGCAGGTCGAGGATGTCGAGTTCGGGGTCGATGGCTGTCACCATCACGACACGCGTCTGGAGTGGCTGTTCGCGGATGTTCGTGAGGACCTCGTCGCCGGACAGCCCCGGCATATGCCGGTCGAGGAGGACGATATCGGGCGTCGGCTCGTCGACAGCCTCGACATACTCGAGGGCCTCGGCACCGCTGTATGCCACCGCAACGGTGCCGACGTCGCGGAGGCGAAGCGCGTACGCGTCGGCGACTTCCTTCTCGTCGTCGACCATGAGGACCTGGGGCTCACCCCCGGAGCCGTCTGGGGACATACACACAAGTTATAGCACCAGCGTTGTGAATCGTGCGGTCGGCTCACCGGGTGAGAGGTGCCCGCGTGCGGCCGACTCCCGGGGTCTCTGTATT
>CAZQZE010000129.1:0-6899 GCA_964597715.1 uncultured Halobacteriales archaeon | reverse complement strand
GAACGCACATATGCCCTTTGTCCCCTTCCGGGACCGGCCGATCAGTATCGACGAGGGCTCCCGGGAGGTCCGTCTCCCCCACGAGACCGGTGTCTCGCTGACGACACGGGACCACCGGGAGAGCTACAAGCGGGTGACGATGGCCGACCTGATGACGCAGGCCAACTACCTGAACCCCGACGTCGAGATCATCGCCGAGGTCAACACCACCGAGAGCTTCGAGACCTTCGCCGAATCGTTGAACACGGGCCACGGTCTCATCGGGACCACTCACGCCGAGGATATCGAGTCGCTGGTCAACCGGGTTATCGAGCAGGGGCTGCCGCCGTACCTGTTGCGGGAACTCGACCTGGTGGTCTTTCCGCGTCACGTCGACGGCCACCGGTACGTGGGGCAGGCGGTCGAACTCCTGAGCGAGGGGGAGTTTCGTGACCTCGACCGCGAGACCGGCTGTGGGTCGGTCCGCAAGAACGGCACGGCGGTCTACTGGAACACCGTCGCCGAGCGAACGGAGGCCGGCGAGTTCGCCTTTGCCTACGACCACCCCGACCTCGGCGACGAGGAGCGCACGATGGCGTTGCGGACGCTCCACCGGGTCGCGGACCTCACCGACCGACCCGTAACGGCCGTCGAGGAGGAGTTCCGCCGGAAACACCGCTACATCGAGTACTTCGTCCGCCAGGGGGTCGACGACTTCGAGCGGCTGTTCGACCTGCTCGCGGACCTGCGCACCGAGGAGGCGGCGACCGTCGAGCGACTCCGCCGGCGGGATAATGAGTGACCGCTCGCTGGGTCGGGTCGACCGGGGGCTCTACGCCCTGTTCTCCCGACACGCCGACAGCGAGGGTCACGAGCGTGACCGGCGCCGCTACCGCTCGGCCGGGCTCTCGACCAGCTTTGACGTCTACATCGCCCGGGTCTACGGGCTGGCGTGGGTGTTCGCCCTGCTCACCGCGCTCGGCACGTTCGCCGGCGCGGTGCTCGTCCCAGCCTCGGCCGTCAGCGCGGTGTTTTCGTTCCTCGCAAGCGGTCTTCCGGTGTTGAACCGGCTGTCGTTACCCGCTCTCCCGCGGCTCTACCCCGCACTCGCGCTCTCGGTCCTGCTCGCGGCGCTGGTCCGGTGGCTCGCCGTCAGAGGCGGTGGCCTCTATCTCGGCCGGGTGGCCGCCGTCCGGCGCGGGGAGATCGAGCGCACACTCCCGGGCGCCGTCCGGTATCTCCGGGTGCTCGCCTCCGGGGACAGCGACCAACGCGACATGCTCGGGCGAGTCGCCGACCAGCGGGCCTACGGCGCAACCGCCGACTCGTTCCGGGCGGCGCTGAACAAGGCCGCGCTCACAGGCAGCTTAGACGAGGGGCTCTCGATGGTTGCCCGCGAGACACCGTCCCGGGACCTGCTCTCGCCGTTTCTGCTGAAGTTCCGTGAACACGCCGCCCAGGGAACCGACGCCCTGGAGAGCTACCTCAAGATGGAGGGGCGACTCCTCTCCCAGCGCCAGGCCCGCGTCCACGAGCGGACCAGCGGCTACCTGGAGTTGCTCGCGGAGCTGTTTGTTGTCCTCCTGGTCTTCCCGGCACTCGCGGTGTTGATCCTCACCGTCGCCAGCGCGCTCGCGCCCGGCCTCTCTGCACCCGTCGAGACGCCGTTTGGGGCTGTCACGACCCGGGCGCTGCTGGTCTATGCGGCTGTGGGCTTTGTCCTTGCTGTCGGGGTGGGTGCGGCGCTCGCAGTTGCCTCACTGCGCCCGACCGACCACTCCGTGCCGACCTACGACCGGCCTGCGTCGCTCGGGGCGCTGCTCGCGTCGACACCCTCGAACCCGGCGAGTGCGGCGGTCACGCTGTTGCCCGTCGGCCTCGTTGTCGGGTTCGTCCTCTGGTGGCTGGGTGCGCCACCGGTCAACGTCCTCCTGCTGTCGTACGCTGCCTACGGATTGCCGGTCGGGGCGATTGCGGTTCGGCGGGCACGCCGTGACGACGCAAAGGACCGCGAGATACGCGATTTCGTCCACGCGGTCTCGGGCCACGTCAGCCTCGGCCGCCCGTTTCCCGAGGCGGTCCGGCGTGTCGCACGGGAGGTCGACCTCGGGGCGCTCCAGCCGGACGTCGAGGACCTGGCGTTCAATCTCCGGCTCACGACCGGCCCCGAGGAGGCCAGCGACGTCCGGGCGAGCGCGCTCGACCGCTTCGTCGGGCGGGTCGGCACGCCGCTGGCCTCACAGACGGTCGGGCTCGTCGTCGGTGCGTTGGCGGCCGGCAGCGACACCGAGGAGGTCTTCGAGACCCTGGAGACGGAGATCGGGCGGCTCTACCACGAACGGAAGGAGCTCCGGTCGCGGCTGCTGGTGTATGTGGCTGTCGGGTGGACGACTGCCCTCCTCGTCGTCGGCATCGTCGTCGCGGTCAACGCCTCCGTGCTCGACGGGTTCGCACAGCTGTCGACGGTCGCCGACACGAGCGCCGGGATGGCACTCGACCCGAGCGCGGTCGACCCGGCCCGGGACCGCTGGCGGTTCTACCTGGTGGCGCAGGCGACCGTCCTCGCCTGTGGGTGGTTTGCCGGCACGGCCAGCCGTGGCCGGTACGAGGCCCTGCTCCACTCGGGTGCGCTGGTCGTGTTGACCTACGTCGTCTTCGCCGGTCTGGGGGTGGTCTGAGTGGCCGTCCGCGGACAGTCCCACGTTGTCGGCGTTGCACTCATGCTCGGACTGACGGTCGCGGCACTGGGCGCGCTGACGGCGGGCGTCGGCACAGTCCTGGAGTCACAGGCTGCGGCCGCAGACGCCAGCCAGGTCGCCAGCGACCTCGATACCGCACTCGACGAGACGGCACACGGCTACCACAGCGGCCGTGTCCGCTTCTCCGAGGGGTCGCTCTCGACGGCCGACCGGACCGTGCGCGTGCTCCGGAACGGGTCGGTCGAACGCGAGGTCGACGCCGGCGGGCTCGTCTTCGAATCCGGTGACCGCCGGACCGCCTATCTCGCGGGGGCGGTCGTCCGTGGCCGTGGCGGGGCTGCGTGGCTCACTGTCGGTCCCTCGGTGACGAGTTCCGAGCGAAACGACGTGGTCGTCGTCGGCGTCCCGCGGCTCGGGGCCGACGGGGTTGGCGTCGGCGGCACCGGCGGAACCGCGGTGACACTCGAGACAAACGTCACCCACAGCCGGGACGACCTCGGGCGCGGCCGGTTCGCGGTCGCGGTCGAGACGGCAACCCCCGACCCCCTGGCACGACACTTCCGGGAGGCAAACGCGACGGTCTCTCGCCGGGACTTCGACCGCGACGGAACACCGAGCGTCGTCGCGCGGTACCCGGGCCGCCGGCAGGGGTATCTCGTCGTCCACGACCTGGCACTGGAGGTTGGGGATGGATAACCGCGGACTCACTCCGGTCGTCGGCAAGACCCTCGCCGCCAGCATCGCGGTGCTGTACGTCGCCGGGATGACGGCCCTCCTGCTGAACGGCCCGGTTCCGGCGGGCCAGGCGGCGGCCGGCGGGGAACTCGGCGAGCGTGTGCTCGCGACGGCCGCCGGCCACGTCGAGGCGTCCGTCCCCGACGGGGACCGCCGCGTCGACACCCGCACCGAGGTAGCGATGCCCGCCACTATCCGGAATACGGGGTACACGCTTGCGCTCCGTGACGGCCGACTCGTTCTCGACCACCCGACGGACGCGCTCGACCGGGAGACACGCCTGTCGCTACCGGCGACTCTCACCGTTACCGACGGGGACTGGAGGAGTACCGACCGGCTCGTGGTTCGTGTGACCGGCCCGCCCGGCAACCGCACACTGCGGCTGGGGGGAGACCGATGACGGCGCGCGCACAGACCTCCCTGCCGGGTCTCGGGGTCGCATTCCTGCTCCTCACCGCGGCGGTGTTCGTCGGGCTCGTGGCGGCGGAGGGGGCGCTGGGGTCGGCCGACCGGGCAGCACTCGACCGGCAGGCTGCCGTTGGACTCTCGGAGCGACTCACCGCCGACCGGGCTCCGCTGACGACCCGTGCCAGCGTGCTCAACGACTCGCGGCTCGGCTCACTCGACGCGGCGACACTGCGCTCGACGTACGGTCTCGGCTCCGATGCTGCCGCCCGGGTCCAGCTCGACGGCCGGACACTCGCCGCGGCGGGCGAGCCGCGCGCTGGCCGGACGGTCCGGCGGGTCGTGCTCGTCGAGACACGCCAGCGGAGAGGGCTGACACCCGCGTTCACCGGCGCTCAGCGTGTCACACTCCCGCGCCGGACCGACCGGGTTCTGGTGACACTCACCCCGCCACCCGGGACCACCGTCAGCGAAGTCCGGGCTAACGGTCGGGTTGTCCTCCGTGACCCGGGCGGTCTCAACGGGACCTACGACGTCGCCGTCTCGCCCTACGAGACCACCACGCTTCGGTTCGAGACGACCGGCGACCTCGACCGCGGGAGCGTCCGCCTCGACTACTTTCCCGAACAGACCCGGCCGGCTGAACTTACGGTGACCGTCGATGGATAGGGGGCAGGCGCCGCTCACCGCAATCGAGGCGGTGTTCGGCGTGCTGTTGCTCTCGAGTGTCGCCTTCGTGTTCGTGCTCGGCACACCGGCGAGCCAGGCCGACGAGACACAGCTCGAGCTGTACGCCGCCGACGCCGCGACGGTACTCTCCACAGAGGGTCCCCGCCACGCAGACCAGACCCGGCTTGCCGAACTCGCCGCCTCGCAGGCGGCCTTCGAGCGCGAGGGGGGAGCACTCGAACGGCGGCTCGACCGGCTGCTCCCGGCGAACGTGCTCTACCGCATCGAGACCCGGCACGGGACGGTCGGGTATCCACTCCCCGCGGACGTACAGACAGGGACGGCGACCACCTCGACGGTCAACGGGGACGTCACAGTCAGGGTGTGGTACGCGTGACCCGTCCCCGTCCGAACGACGGGGGCCAGACCCGACACCGGAACCGCGCACAGCTGGTGCTGGTCGCAGCCGTTGTCATGGCTGTCGCGCTCATTCCGCTGACGCTCGCGTACCTCCAGCTCGGGTACGGCGCGTCGGTCCCGGTCGACGACGACCCGGTCCGGGACGCGACCGGAACACTCGACCGCGCGCTCGTCGACGCGGCCGACGGGGTTCCCGACAGCTACGCCTGGAGCGACCGCGAGGGGGCTACCGACACGCTCCGAGAGCGGTTGCGGCCCGTACTGTCGACACTCAACCGGTCCCGGCTCGACGACAACACGGCGCTGGCAGTGACCTACAACGCCAGCCGGGCGGCCGAGTGGGCGAGCGAGCACTGCCCCGGGGGAGCGGGTCGTGTGTTTGGCCCGTGTCGCGCCGACCGTGGGGTCGTCGTTCAGGAGCGTGCCGACCGCACGCACGTCCTCGCGGTCGCCGTCGATATTAGCGTCAGCGGCCCCACAGCAACACACCGCGCGAGCGCGGTCGTCACGCGCACGGTTCGCTCGTAGGAAATAAGTCCCCGGGGGCCCACCCGTCAGTGTATGTCACAGGGACGGGACACCGAATTCGGGTTGGCGGAAGTGACTGTCGTGTTCGAGGACCGCGACGACTACGCGGAGCCACTGACCGCAAGCGAGGTGGCGGACCAGTTGGGCTGTTCCCGGCGGACGGCACTGAACAAGCTCCACGAACTCCAGGAACAGACCGACCTGACGAGCAAGAAAGTCGGCGGCCGTAGCCGAGTGTGGTGGATCCCGGTCGAGGTTTAGAGGTCCCACTCGGCGGCCCGTTGCTCGGCCTCCTCACGGGCGCGCTCGCGGATACGCTCGACTTTCTCCTCGTCTTCGAGAAAGGCCACGACGGCGCCGGTCTCCTCGTTGGTATCCTCAACCCGCCAGTCGGGCGCAGCCTCTCGCGTCCGCTCCGCCAATCCGGGGTCACCGGCCAGCCGGTCGGCCGGGGCATCCGGCGGGACCCGTAACTCCTCGGTGGCGTGGACATCCTCCAGCACCCCGTGGCCGAGTTCGTACAGCTCGAGCCGGTAAGGGCCGGCGACCGCGATATCCGCGAGAGCCGCCGAACCCGCGGTGTCGGTGCCGGTGTGGTAGGCGACGACCGGCACACCGCTCTCGAAGGTCAGGACACCGACCCCGTCGGCGTCGAGCAACAGCGCGTCCTGTGATTCCAGCCGGGCGTATCCCGTGAGCCCGGCGTCGAGTGCGTTCACGAGCGGCGTCCCGGGGTCGGCCACGACACGCTTCCGGACCAGCTGTCCCTGTGGGAGCTTCATGGCTGGTCGGGAACGACCGCGCTCCGGAAGCGGTCGGCGACCGCCCCGGAGTCGCGCTCGCGCACCCCGAGCGCCGCCGCCGCCTCCCGGTAGGCGACTGCCGGCTCCGACTCCGGCGCGTGTGCGAGCAGTGGCTCACCGGCCCGCCGCGCAGCCCGGACCACCTCGCGCTCGGGGACCGTCGCCAGCGTCTCCCCCTCGAAGTAGCGCTCTGCCCTCTCGCTGACCACCTCGATGTTGGCGTCGTCGGTCACCCGGTTGAACAGCAACCCTGCGACCGCCGTGTCGTAGGTGTGGGCGTACTCCTGGGCCTTGAGGCCGTCCGACAGCGAGGGGATAGTCGGCTGGAGTACCACCACCACCCGGTCCGCGAGCACCACCGGCAACACACCCTGCCGGCTGCCCAGCGCGGCCGGCGCGTCGAGCAGGATGACGTCGGTGTCGGCGGCGAGGTCGGCGACGACCGCCCGGAGGCGCGCGGGGTCGCTCTCGCGAAAGCCGGCAAGCGAGGTGCCACAGGGGACCACCTGCATCCCGAAGCGGTCGTAGGTAGCCGCCGCGGCGGGTGCCTCGCCGGCGAGCACCTCGTGCAGTGTCGTCCCGATGTCCGACAGCCCGGTGTGAAACAGGACGTTTGCCATCCCGGTGTCAGCGTCGATGACGGTCACGTCGTACTCGTCGG
>CAZQZE010000128.1:0-6944 GCA_964597715.1 uncultured Halobacteriales archaeon | reverse complement strand
GCGCCCAGCCGGGTCAGCGGACGTTCCGGTTGCAGGAGCCACAGAGGGTCTCCTCCTTGACGTCGACCTCGCGGACGGTCGGCGAGAAGTTCATCACACAGCGTTTGTTGTCACAGTGTTCGAGTCCGAGGGTGTGGCCGACCTCGTGGACGACCTCCTTGCGGACGCGGTCGGCGAAGATATCGTCGGCGGAGCGGTTCGAGAACCCGCCGTCCGAGGAGGTGTTTAGCCGGTAGGTGGAGATGACACTCCCGCTGCCACCCAGGTATGCCAGACCAAAGACGTAGTTGCGCCGGTGGTAGTAGAGGTCGTTCGGGGTGATGGCGATGTTTTTCTCGCCGCTCCCGACACGCTTTGCCAGGTCGATGAACTCCTCGGCACGGTGCTGGTCACGCCCGGAGTCGTAGGACCCGGTCGGAACTGACTGCGAGTCGTGAACCGTCACCTCACAGTCGTAGACAGTCCGCAGGCCGGCAGAAGCCTCCCGCTTGACGACAGCGTCGACGTCACCCACCGGCACAATGTCGACGTGCATACAAACGTATATGTGTGCGAACAGTATAAAAATCTCGTGTGCTCGCGGACAGACGCCACACACTCGTCTCGCGCCTGTCCGACTGCGACCGCGTCGTCGAGGTCGGGGTTGGCAACCGCCCGGGCGTCGCCGCCGCTCTCGCCGGCCGGGGTGTCGACGTAACGGCCACCGATATCCGTGACCGCCCGACCCCGAGTGGTGTCCGGTTTGTCCGTGACGATATCACCGACCCGGACCCTGGGGTCTACCGCGACGCCGACGCCGTCTACGCCCGTCACTGCCCGCCCGAACTCCAGCGCCCCACCCGTGACGCCGCCCGGGTCGCCGGCGTCCGACTCCTCCTTACCACGCTCGGCGGCGACCCCATACTCGTCGACGCCCGGCGGGTGACCGCCGACGACGGCACCGTCTTCGTCGCCGACCCGAACCCGACCCCCGGGGTCTGAGCGCGACCGGCGCCCCGGACAGAAGCCGGAACCGGCTTGAACGAGGCGGTCGTTCGGTAGCGTGATGAACGTCGATGCCGTTGTTCTAGACGTCGACGGCGTACTGGTCGACGTCGCGGACTCATACCGGCGTGCCATCGTCGAGTCGGTCGACCGGGTCTACGATGACACCGTTTCGAGGGCGGCCGTCCAGTCGTTCAAAAACGCCGGCGGCTTCAACAACGACTGGGAACTCACCTACGCCGCCGCGCTGTTTGTCCTCGCGCGCCGCGAGGGGATGGACCGCCAGCTACCGGGGTTCACCGCGGCTATCGAGGCGATGGGTGGCGGACTCGACGCCGCGCTCTCGGTCGTTGCCGAGGCGCTCCCGCCCGCCGCCAACGAGCGCGTCCTGGGCGCCTGGGACCGCGACCGCCTGCGGGAAACCTTCCAGGCGCTGTATCTCGGGGCGGAGCGCTACCGCGAACTCGAGGGCGGCGCCCCCCCGGTTGCGGCGCCGGGCTACATCACCGACGAGTCGGTGTTGGTCACGCCCGACACGGTGGCGACGCTGACCGACAGCCGGCCCGTCGGTGTGCTCACCGGCCGACCGGCCGCCGAGGCCGACATCGCCCTGCGACGGGCCGGGCTGGATGTGCCCGCCGACCACCGCTTCACGATGGACGACTGGCCGGGCACGAAACCCGACCCCGACGCGCTGGTCTCGCTTGCCAGGACGTTCGACGCCGACCGGGTGGCCTTCGCCGGCGACACGCTAGACGACGTCCGGACGGCGGTCAACGCGGCCGAGGCCGACGACCGGACCTACCTCGGGGTGGGGGTGCTCACCGGCGGGCTCACCGGCGAGACGGGCCGCGGGCGCTTCGAGCGTGCCGGCGCCGAGTCGGTCGTCGACTCGGTCAACGACCTGCCGGGTGTCCTGTCGTGAGCCGCCAGCCGGCCCCCGCCATGCGGGACACCGTTGCGGTCTTTCTGCTCGCTATCGTCGCCTGTCTCCCGGTGGTTGCGCCGCCGACCCCGCTCGCGGCGGCCATCTATCTCGGTGTCTCGCTCTCCTTTACCGGCTTTGTGGGCCTGCTGCTGGTCGTCGCCTTCGACTACCGCCGGGTCCGGCTCGCACCCCTGCCTGCCCTGACGACCGTCGGGCTCGCCGTCGCGTTCGCACTCGCCGCGCGGGTCGCGCTGACCGGGGTGGCGGCGACCGTGTTCCGCGGCCTTCTCGTGAGCGGTGGCGGCGGCGTCGGCCTCGGTGTCGGGTTGTGGGTCGCCTACGACGGGCCGCTCGACCGGCTCCGTGGCGGGTGAGACGGCCACCCCTCGTCTCCCTGGCCGGGAGATACGCTTTTGTTCGCGGCAGTGCCTCTCTGTGTATGGACGACTGTTACCGGGTCAGGGTGCCAACCCCGTTCGCTGTCGGCCGCGTGAACTGCTATGTGCTCCACGGCGACGGGCTCACGCTGGTCGACCCGGGCCCAGCCAGCGAGGACTCGCGGGAGGCGCTCTCGGCGGGGCTCGCGGCGGAGGGCCACGCGGTAGCGGATGTCGACCGGGTGCTGGTGACCCACCCCCACATGGACCACTTCGGCGACGCCGCGAGTATCGCCGCCGAGTCGGGCGCGGAAGTCTGTGCCCACACCGACGCGGTCGGGTGGCTGACCGACCCCGACGCACAGTTCGGGCGCGAGCAGGCGCTGTTCGAGCCGTTTCTCGTCTCGATGGGGCTGCCCGAGCGGCTGAGCGACACCGTCACCTCGCTGCCCGAGACCTACCGTGACTTTCGCGACCCGGTGACCGTCGACCGCGAACTCGCGGACGGCGACACCATCGACGCCGGTGTCGAGCTCGAGGTGACCGACACCCCCGGCCACGCCCCGGGGTCGGTCTGCTTTCTCGCCGACGAGGCGCTCTTCACCGGTGACCACCTCCTCGGCCACATCTCCCCGAACCCCCTTCTCACCACACGCCCCGACGACCCCGACGAGCGGACCCGGAGCCTCCCCAACTATCTCGACGCCCTGGAGACAATCCAGGGGGTCGACGCCCCGGTCGCCCGGCCGGGCCACGGCGACCCTGTCACCGATATCGACGGCCGGGTCACGGAGATCCTCGAGCATCACCGCGAGCGCGAGGAGCGGGTCGCGGACATCCTCGCCGCCGAGGGGCCGATGACCGCCTACGACGTCACCCAGGAGCTGTTTCCGGACCTCCCGGCCACCGAACTGTTCCCCGGGATGTCCGAGACTATCGGCCACCTGGACCTGCTCGAGGACGGGAACCGGGTCACCATCGAGGAGGCCGACGGGCTCGTCACCTACGACGTTGCGGGGTAGGTCAGCGGCACGGCCGTACCGCCGCCCCCGGCGCTCACAGCTCCCGGCGACGGCCCTTCGGGACCTGCGAGCGTAGCGTCCCGTAGGTGTAGAGGCCAACGCCGAGCGGTTCGGACTCGCCGGCGATCCTGTGAGCGACTATCAGATACCCCCAGTCGCCGTCCCACTCGAGGTCCTGCTCCTCGCCGGCGAGAAACCGTCGCGCCTGCTCGCGGTCGAGTTCGATGACGTTGCGGGTGGCGTGCCCGCCGAACCGCTGGATACCGGCCATCGTCGGCTTCCAGTGCTCCTGGCGGGTCCGCAGGACCGTCATCCCCAACGCCTCGACGTCGACCGCGTCCGGCTCCGGCTCGGCGGCCCCCGCGAGCACCCACAGCTTCCCCGCCCCCCGCTCCCAGAGGCTGTGCCCCTCGAACACCGCAGGGTCGACCCCGAACCGTTCCTCGAACCACTCGAGCACCGCCGCGCGACTCGGCCGGCCGGCCACCACCCGCTCGTCGGCCGTGGCTGGCAGGCGGTCGAAGCGGTCGGGGACGTTCTGGGCCGTGTGTCCCTCGCCGCTGGTCCCGCCACCGGCACCGGCACCGTCGCCTGCCGGCTCCCGTCCATCGTCGCTCATCCGGTCACCTCCAGTTTCGCACAGAAGAAGCCGCCGGTGTCGTTGTGGTGGGGGTAGATCCGGGCGGCGCGGGTTAGCCGCTCGTCGTAGGTCTCGTCCTGCCACCCCGTGACCCCGTGGGTGTGAGAGAGCGGGAGGTCTACCTCGACCGGTCGGCAGTCCTCTTCCCCGAGGGCGTGGTCGACGACGGCCTCGTTCTCCTCGGGCGCGAAGGTGCAGGTGGAGTAGACGACGGTCCCGCCCTCGCGGGTGGCCTGGACGGCCCGCCGGAGCACACCCTTCTGGACGGCCGCGACCCCCTCGACGTGTTCGAGTGTCCACTCGGTGAGGGCGTCGGGGTTCTTCCGGACGGTCCCCTCACACGAGCAGGGGGCGTCGACCAGCGCGCGGTCGTAGGCGTCGTGGGCGAACGGCTTCAGCGAGTGGTTCCGGGCGTCCTCGGTGGTGACGGCGGTGTTCGTGACGCCGAGTCGCTCGGTGTTCGAGCGCAGCGCGGCCACCCGGCCGATGTTGTTGTCGGTCGCCACCACCCGCCCCTCGTCGTCCATGAGCGCCGCCAACTGGGTGGTCTTCGAGCCCGGCGCGGCGGTGGCGTCCCAGACGACCTCACCGGGCCGGGGGTCGAGCACACGGGCCGGCACCGCCGACACCTCCTCCTGGCCGTGGAGCCAGCCGTGGGCGTACGGCCAGTTCACGCCCGGCTGCCCCGACAGTCGAAGCAGCCCGGGGTGCCAGTCCGTCGGCTCGGGGTCGAGGCCCGCCTCGGCCAGCGCCTCCCTCGCGCGCTCGACGCTCGTCCGAAGGGTGTTGACGCGGACGACCGATGGCAGCGGGCGCCCACAGGCCGCCCGGAAGGCGGCGACATCCTCGACCAGCGGCTCGTACCGCCCCAGGACATCCATTGACGCACGAACGCCGGGACTGTGCTTGTGGGTTTCGACTCCCCGGTCGCCGCCAGCCGGTCAGTCCACCGCCAGCCCACGCCCGACGGTGTCGGTGTCGGGCCACTCGACCGGGAGCCGCGCCCAGGACCCGCCGGCGTCCCTGCTGCGGTAGAGCCCACGGTTTGTCAGCGCGTAGAACTCGCCGGCGTCGCCCGCGGCCAGCACCGCTCGGACCGTCCCCTCCGGGTCGGGAAGCCCGTCCATCGCACGGTGCCACGAGCCGTCGCTGCCCGCCTCCCGGCGGTAGACGTACGCCTCCGCGTTCGCGGGGGTGTGTGCCGAGCGCGCGCCACGGGCCGCCGAGACCACCATCCGGTCCGGGTCGCCGGGGTCGACCGCCAGCCCCCAGACGTAGCGGTGGTCCAGCCCGTCCTGGGGGTACCGCCACCCCTCGCCGCGGTCCGCGGACTCGGCGTACCCGTCACCCGCGGCGACGTAGACCCGCCCCGGAGCCTCGGGGTGGGTGGCGACGGTGTGACTGTCCCGCCGGGCGCCGTCCGGGTGGGGCTCCCAGCTCTCCCCCCCGTCGGTCGACCGGACGAACGCGCCGGCCTCGACGGCGACGTAGAGCCGGTCGGGGTCGTCGGGCGCGACCGCTATCCACCGGACGTGGTGGGTGTGGGGGCGGGGCGGGAACGACCACCGGTCGCTGCTTGGCAGCCTCGTCAGGTCCGCACACCGCTCGAGCGCGGCCACGTCACCGCCGACGGCCCGGTAGACGGCGCTCGGTTCGGTCCCGACCCACACTGT
The DNA here is from genome assembly GCA_964597715.1 of uncultured Halobacteriales archaeon. Taxonomy (GTDB): domain Archaea; phylum Halobacteriota; class Halobacteria; order Halobacteriales; family Haloarculaceae; genus Salinirussus. The sequence continues at coordinate 1,320 of CAZQZE010000128.1, read as the reverse complement.
TCCGTCGGGGCCGACCGTGACGCTCGTCACGCGGTCCGCGAGGTCGACGGCCCGCCAGGTGTCGCCGTCGTCGGGGCTGTACTGAAGGCCGCTCTCGACCGTGCCCGCGAAGACGTGGTCGCCGCTGGCCGCCAGACACTCGAGGTCGTACCCGGCGAGCGTCTCCTCGGCCTGCCAGCCGGCGCCGGTCTCACGCGCGCGGAGCAGACGGCTGTCGAGCGCTGCGTGGACGGTCATACCGGAGGTACTGTCTCCGGTGGCTAATACCCCTGGGAGCCCCGGGCCCGGCCAGGCGCCCACCACCGACTCCCGGCCGGCGACAGCCCGGTCAGTCGTCGCCGGCACCCGCGCCGGTCGCCTGCTCGCGCTCACCCTCGCCCTCGAACTCCGGCGTCCCGACCGGGTCCCGGTCGGCGCGTGGCCCCTCCAGGTCCACCTCGGGCAGCAGGTCCCGGAGATACCGGCCGGTGTGTGACCCCTCAGTGCGGGCGACTGCCTCCGGGGTGCCGGTGGCGACGACCTCGCCGCCGCCCTCGCCGCCCTCCGGCCCGAGGTCGACGACGGTGTCGGCGTTTTTGACCAGGTCGAGCTCGTGTTCGATGACGACGACGGTGTTTCCCTCGTCGGTCAGCCGGTGGAGCACGTCGATGAGCTTGCGCTCGTCGGCCGGGTGGAGCCCCGTCGTCGGCTCGTCGAGCAGATAGAGCGTGTCGCCGGTGTCCTTCTTGCCCAGTTCCTCCGCGAGCTTGACCCGTTGGGCCTCGCCGCCCGAGAGGGTCGTGGAGGGCTGACCGAGACGCATGTAGCCCAGCCCGACATCCTTCAGCAGTTTCAGTCGCCGCCGGAGCTGGGTGTGACTCTCGAAGAAGTCGTGGGCCTCGTCGACAGTCATGTCGAGTACGTCCGCGATGGTCCGCCCGCGGAACTCGACTTCGAGGGTCTCGTCGTTGTAGCGGGCGCCGTTGCACTCCTCGCAGGGGACCTGGACGTCCGAGAGAAAGTTCATGTCGATCTTGACGGTCCCTTGGCCGCCACACTCCTCGCAGCGACCGCCTTTGACGTTGAACGAGAAGCGCCCTTTCTGGTAGCCCCGCCGGTTGGCGAGGTCGGTCCCGGCGAACAGCTCCCGGACGTAGTCGAAGACGTTTGTGTACGTCGCCGGGTTCGAGCGTGGCGTCCGGCCGATCGGCGACTGGTCGATCAGCCGCACCGTCTCGACCTGCTCCACCCCCTCGATGGCGTCGTGCTCGCCGGGGTCGACGCTCGTGTTGTCGTTCATCTCCCGTGCCAGCCCCTTGTAGAGCACCTCGTGCATCAGGG
>CAZQZE010000127.1:0-7010 GCA_964597715.1 uncultured Halobacteriales archaeon | reverse complement strand
CCGCGGACAACCCCGAGGTCGGCCAGGACGTGAAGGTGATGGGCAAACGCGAGGGCAACCACATCGACGTCACCGTCGCGGTCGCGATGGTCGACGAGCACGTCGCGGACATGCCGGCCTACCGCCGGGCGGTCGACGGCGTCAGCGGGTACGTCCGTGACCTGGCCGGCGAGTACACCGACCGCGACGTGACGGTCCACGTCAACACCGCCGACGACTACGAGGAGGGGTCGGTCTACCTCACCACCACAGGAACGAGCGCCGAGCAGGGCGACGACGGCTCGGTCGGCCGTGGCAACCGCGCAAACGGCCTCATCACCCCAAACCGCCCGATGAGTATGGAGGCCACCAGCGGCAAGAACCCTGTCAACCACATCGGCAAGATCTACAACCTCCTCTCCACGGAGATCGCGGAGGCGGCTGTCGAGGAGGTCGGGGGGATCCGCCAGCTCCAGGTCCGGCTCCTCAGCCAGATCGGCGAGCCGATCGACCAGCCCCACGTCGCCGACGCCGAACTCCTCACCGAGGCAGGCGTCGACGTGGGTGACGTTCGAGGGGACGTCGAGGCGGCCATCGACCGTGAACTCGCCGACGTCACGTCGGTCACCGAGCGGGTCATCGAGGGCGAACTCTCCACCTTCTGAGCTACAGGTCTGTGAGCGTCTCCGCCATCCGTTCCCAGTGAGTCCCCTTCCAGAAGTGCTGGTCACAGTCGATACACCGCCACACCCGGACCGGGCCGGACGCGCTGTCGCCTGATACCGCTGCGGGGGCGTACTCGGGTGTGGGCTCGCCCCCCGGCACCCGCTCCAGCCGGCCGTTACACGAGCCACACTGTGTCGGCTCCGCGGGGACCGGGAGGGCAAGCCCCTGTGCCACGAGTGCCGTGAGCTGGGCCTCGACGTCGTGTGCGGTCAGCAGGTAGCTCCCCGTGGCGCGGGCCGCGAGGTCACGGTCACGCGTGACGAGTCGGCGGCCCTCACGGTCGGCCAGTTCGAGGACCGCGCTGTCGGCGTCGACCCCCTCCTCGAGCGTGTAGGCGGTGTCGTGGCCGGCAAAGCGCAGGTACGTGGTGAGCGTCCCGAGCATGGCGTCGGTGAGCAGTCGCATGACGGGTCAGAGAAACGCACGGACCCCGTCGGCGGCCCGTGTGTTGAGCACCCGGTCAGGTTCGGCCCAGCCCCGGCGGGCCGTGTGGACGCCGTAACGCAGGGCGTCGTACGCGTCAGGGTGGTGGGCGTCGGTGTTGATAGCGACAGTCGCGCCGGCGTCGACGGCTGCCCGGACCATCCCCCCGCCGAGGTCAAGCCGGCGGGGGCTGGCGTTGACCTCCAGTGCCGTGTCGGTCTCGGCGGCGACCGCCGCCAGCCGGTCGATATCGACGTCCATCCCCGCCCGCTGGTTGAGTTGGCGGCCGGTCGGATGCCCGATAACGTCGACGGCAGCGTGCTCACAGGCCGCCACCAGCCGGTCGGTTCCGTCGCCGTCCAGCGCGGCGTGGGGGGAGGCGACGACCAGGTCGAGGTCCGCCAGCAGGTCGTCGTCGACAGAGACACGCCCGTCCGCGCCGATGTTTGCCTCGACACCGGCGAACACGTCGATGTCGGCGTCGTCGTCGGCCTCCCGGACCGCGGGGAGTTGCTCGCGGAGGCGCTCGTCGTCCAGCCCGACGCCGCCGACCATCCCCGGGCCGGTCGCGTGGTCGGTGACCGCCAGGTAGTCGTGGCCGGCCGCCTCCGCGCCGGCGACCATCGACGCCAGGGTCGCGCGGCCGTCCGACCAGTCCGTGTGGACGTGCAGGTCCCCGGCCACCCCCTCGACGGTCACTAGGTCGGGCAACTCGCCGGCGGCGGCAGCCTCGATCTCGCCCCGTCCCTCGCGGAGTTCCGGGGGGATCCACGGCAGGCCGACCGCCTCGTACATGCCCGCCTCGGTGTCACCGGCGACCCGCTCGCCGGCCCGCTGGCCGTTTGCGGCGTGGTCGGCCTCCGCGTCCGCCACGTCGGCGACGTCGAAGGCGCCGTACTCGTTTATCTTCAGCCCCCGGTCGATGGCGCGGTTCCGTAGCGCGACGTTGTGGTCGCGGCTGCCCGTAAAGTACTGGAGGGCACCCCCGAACTCCGCGGGGACGACCGCACGCAGGTCGACCTGGACCCCCTCGATACGGGCGCTGGCTTTCTGCTCCCCGGCCTCGACAACGGTGTCGACCACATCGAGCGAGGTAAAGGCGTCGACGGCCGCGGCGGGTTCCTCACCGGCTGCGAGGAGGTCCACGTCGCCGACGGTGGGCTTCCAGCGCCGGATGGACCCGGCCAGGTCGCAGTCGGTCACGGCCTCGTGGGCCTCCAGGGCGGCGAGCACGCGCTCGCCCTGTGGACGCCCCGCACCGAGCAGCTGGCGGCTGTGGGCCTGCCGGGCAAAGGGGACCCCCTCCAGGATGTTCTGTTCGGTCTTCGCCCCGAACCCGGAGACTTCCTGAACATCGCCGGCCTCGGCGGCCGCCTCGAGGTCGTCCAGGTCCTCGACCCCGAGGGCGTCGTACAGCCGGCCGACGGTCTTCGGGCCGACCCCCTCGACGCTCGTGAGTGCGTCGATGTCGGCGGGTAGCTCCTCGCGTAACGCCGCAAGTTCCGCGATCTCGCCGGTCTCGATGTACTCGACAATCTTCGCGGAGATGGCGTCGCCGACCGCCTCCACCTCGGCGACCGCGTCCTGTCCCTCCCGGGCCAGGTCCTCGATGGCAGCGGGGTAATCGCGGACGTTCTCGGCAGCCGCGCGGTACGAGCGGGGCTTGTACTCGACGCCGGTGGCCTCCAGCCGGTCGGCAAACTCCTCCAGCCGGCGGGCAACCTCGTTGTTACGACTCATCTCACCGCCCGCCCCCGCCGCGGCCGCCGCTGTTGTGACCGCCCTTGGTCGCACCGACCCCGCCGGAGCTGTCGTCCCGGCCCAGCGCCTGCTGGAGGAAGTTCATCCACCGCTTGCGGTCGGCGGCCTCCGTTGCCTCGACCTCCGCCTCCAGGTCAGTCGGCCCGAGCTGCTCGAGTGCGTTGAGCGCCCGGTCGATCCCGACGACCGACTCGACCAGCCGCTCGCCCTCCTCGTAGGAGATGTCGTCGTCCTCGACACGCTGTTTGCGCTGGAGGCGTTCGCGCCGGAGATTTTTCTTCGCGCGCTTGACACGCTCGCGCTCCCCGGACGGGACTGTCTCCCGCTTTTTTGTCTCGAAGACGAACTCCTGGAGCGCGACTGTCTCCCCCTGGACCTCGACCTCGTCGGGGATCGACGCACCCACGGTTGCCCCCTCACGCTCGATGCGCTCCAGCAGTTGCTTGCGTTCGAACTCTCTCACACCGGTTGGTAGGCGCCTCGGCCACTTCGCTCTAACGCCAGAGAAACTCGACCCCGTGGAACTCGAAGCGGACGCCGCCGGCGTCGCTCTCGCCGACCGTCGTCGTCCAGCCGTGTGCCGAGGCGATGTCGCGGACAATGCTGAGCCCGAACCCGGTCCCGGTGTCGCTGGTGGTGTAGCCGGCCTCGAAGACCTCCTCGCGCTCCTCGGCGGGGATCCCGGGGCCGTCGTCCGTGACGTAGAAGCCGTCCTCGAGCGCCCCGACGGTGACGGTCACGTCCGCCCCGCCGTGTTCGACCGCGTTCCGGAACAGGTTAGCCAGTAGCTGGTGGAGGCGGCTCCGGTCGGCCCTGACCGCCGCCCCGTCGGCGACGGTCACCGACGCCTCCTCCGTCTCGACAGTCCCCCAGCACTCCGTGACGAGCGTCTCCAGGTTGACCGTCTCCATCTCGTCGACGTCGTCACCGCTGCGTGCGAGCGTGAGCAGGTCCTCGATGAGGTCGTCCATCCGGTCGACCGCCCGCTCGGCACGGTCGAAGGACTCGGTGTCGCCGTTTTTCCGGGCCATCCTGAGGGACAGTCCGGCCACGTTCAACGGGTTCCGCAGGTCGTGACTGACCACGCTCGCGAACTGCTCTAGCCGCTCGTTCTGTTGCCTGAGCCGGCGCTCGCTGCGCTCGCGGCTGTAGGCTGTCCCGGCCCACTGGGCGACGAGTTCGACGAGTGCCCGGTCGAACTTCGAGAACTCGACGGTCATCTCCTCCGGGCCGGCAAAACAGAGTGTCCCGTGTCGGTCGTCGCCGAGGTCGACCTCCGCCCCGATGTAACAGCCGAGCTGAAAGGTCCTGTAGGCGGGGTCGTCCGCCCAGCCCTCGGCGACCGCGTCCTCGACGGCGAGGGCGCCGTCGGTCCGGATCGTCCTGCGGCAGTAACTCTCCGAGAGGTCACTCTCCGCGCCCGGCTGGAGCAGGTCGTGGTCCCCATGAGCCTCGGCGATGGTCTGTGTCTCCCCGTCCTCGTCGATCCGGGTGAGAAAGCCGTACGGGACGTCGAGCTGGTCACAGCCAAGCCCCAGCAGGTCACCGAGCGTCCCCTCGAAGGAGCTGTCGTCAGCCAGGAGTTCGGCCAACTGTGCCAGCGTGCGCTCGCGCTCCTTCCGGTCGGTAACGTCACGGAAGTAGACCGACAGGCCGCCGTCGTCGTCCGGGTAGATGTCGGACTCGAACCACGCGTCGAGCCCCTCGAAGTACTCCTCGACGGTACGAGGCTCGCGGGTGGTCATCACGTCGTGGTAGGCCTGGCCAAAGGGGCTCTCCTCGAGCCCGGGAACAGCCTCCCAGACGACCTCGCCGAGAAGCGCCGAACGCTCCATACACAGCAGGTCCAGGGCGCGGTCGTCGACCGCCTCCAGCCGCCAGTCGGCGTCGATCCTGGCGACAGCGTCGGTCACTCTGTCGACGGCGTCGGTTGCGCCACGGCGGCTGGCGCGGTCCTGACGGACCGCCCGGTCGATGTGTGCCGCCAGTGACGCGGCGTGGCCGTCGGTGTCTTTCCGGACGTACTCCGTGACGCCCGCGGAGATGGCCGCGCTCGCGAGCCCCTCGTCGCCGTTTCCGGTGTAGAGGACCACAGGGAGGTCGCCGTGGCGGCCACGGACGGCCTCGAGCAGGCCGAGTCCGTCACGGTCCGGCGGGTCGTGGTCGGTCACCACACAGTCTATCCCGTCGGTGTCGAGTATCCCCAGTGCCGACTCGACGGTCTGTGCGGTCCTGACGGTGACCTCCCGACCCCGCTCGGTCAGGGCCGTGGCCGTCTCCGCCTCGAAGCCCGGTTCCGCGGCCACGTGGAGGGCGGTTACCGGTCGCTGGTCACCACCGGAAGTGTCCGCGAGCGGGTCTGCCATTGGCTCTTAATAACGGGCCCCCGTTGAAAAGGACAGTGGGCGACCGACCGGAGTCAGGATGACGCCACCGTGACCTCAGACGTCAAAGACCACGTACGCCCGCCACCCCCCGTCGGTCTCGGCCAGTTCCATCTCGGAGTAGGTGACTGCCTTGAGGTCGCGGGCGCCGAGACCGGCGAGGGGGAGGCCGCGGTAGGAGGCCTCAAGCCTCGGCGGTCCGTCGTCGGCGCTGACCGTCGCGTCGTTGTCGACGGGTAACACTGACCGAACGTCGCGCTCGTAGATGAGCTGGTCCAGATAGTCGAACAGCAGGGCCTCGCGGCTCTCGGCGCGTACCTCGACGGGTCGGCGGCCACCGCCCGCGGGGGGCTCCTCACACATCGCCGCCGCCATGCCGTCGGCGGCGGCCGCCATCACCCCTCCGAGCGCGTCGGCGGTCGCCTCGACAGCAACGTCGGCGGTGTGCGGGCGGAGCCGGAAGCTCACAGCCGGGCCCCCGGCTGGTCGTCGGTACCCCCCTGGGCTCGCTCCCGGCTCGGGAGGGACTCGCGTAGCCCGTTGCGTGACTCCCAGACCGGTCCCGGCCCGGGAGTACCGCCGAGCAGTGTCTTGTGGCCGCTGCCGTACTGGCCCTCGGTGACGGCCCGCAGGGGGGCGACAGACAGGGGCCCCGCAGTGGGATGGGGACCAGGGGGTTCCGGACGCATAGATTGTGTCACGGCCACAGCGGGTGAAAGGGTTGTGCCTCTGGCGGTGGAATTAATACCGTGCCCCTCGTCGTACCGGGGTAGTGAGCGTCAACGTCCGACGGGAAATCGTCGACCCGGGGAGTGATACCCGCGTCGACCAGGCCTGGGAACTCAAAGAGCGGATCCGCGAGTCCGACGGCGTGCTCCGCCAGCGGGAGTCGTTTTTCACCAGTGCCTACCGGCGGTCGACGGTGTTCTGCTACCTCGACCGCGGCGAGGACGACCTCGTCGGGTTCGCGGCCGTCCGCCGTGACGGCTACGTCCTCTTTCTCGCCGTCGACGAGGCCTACCGCGGGGAGGGCTTTGGCAAGCGGCTGGTCGCCAACGCCTCCGAGGAGTACGACACCGTCACCTGTCACGCACGCACGACCAACCGCGACGCCCTGCGGTTCTACCGGCATCTCGGCTTCGAGGTGACCCGCCGGGTCGACTCCTACTACGAGGACGGCGGGGACGCCTACTACCTGAAACTCGGCGAGAAACGCGGGATCCGCGAGCGACTCGCCGACCTGTTGGCGCGGTGAGGGCGGTCCCCCAAGCGAAATCGCTTTACTGGCCCCGCCGGTAACGGGTTGCCATGGACGAGCGGACCCGGGCGTACCTGCGCGGCCGCTTCGGTGACCACTACCGCCGGACGGCCGTCACGCCCCCGCCCGACGCCGGCGAGCGCGAGTGGGGGTACGTCCCCTGGACCGAGGGGCCGGGCGACACCTACATCCGGCACAACTCGCTGCTCGACCTGGGTGACCTCGGTGAGTTTCTGGTCCGCGAGCGACCCCGTCACGCCTACTTCTCCGCGGGCCGGTACGCCGACCCGAGCGCCACCTCGATGAGCGGGAAGGACTGGCGCTGCTCGGACCTCATCTTCGACCTCGACGCCGACCACCTCCCCGGTGCCGAGCCGGACGACACCTACGCCGAGATGCTCGGGAAGTGTAAGGGCGCGCTGTTTCGGCTGCTCGACTTTCTCGAGGACGACTTCGGGTTCGAGGAACTCACGGTCGTC
>CAZQZE010000126.1:0-7021 GCA_964597715.1 uncultured Halobacteriales archaeon | reverse complement strand
GCGCTCGTGGCGTTTCGGGAGGCTCTGGAGGACCAGGACAACGGCGACGAGCGGTTCGTCGAGTGACGGCGAGCCAGTGTAGCGGCGGCAACACCGGTTCAGTTCGGCGGCGCCACCCAAACACGCTCGACAGTCCCCTCCGTCGTTGTGATGACCACTGATACGGATTATTGCGACTCTTTGCCACTCTAGTGAACGAGATATTCGGTTTCGGCGGCTGAACCATCGGTTCTGTCGAGCCGTGCTAAAAATACTCGCAATAATCCGTATGAGTGGACAGCGTGGCTACGACTGGCCGTCGGCTTCGGTGATGCGCTCGACGAGTTGCTTCCCGACGGACCGTGTGTCGCCGTCGGGCAGATCCAAACTGTACATGCTTCCGAGGTCGTCGTACCCACTGACGGTCAGCGTCCGGCCATCGTCGTCGGTGAGAGCGTGTGGTTCGGCGAACTCCACGGTGTACTGCGTCATCGTGTAGCTACATACGTCTTGGACTGATAATAGACCGTTGGTAGCCCGACGCCCGGAAGCAGGTCGGTGGCGGCGGGTGCCGGCAGTTCTCGCCTCCTGTCACGTACGCAGGGACAGACCGACGACTGAGCGGCCGGTCCGAGGCGGCCGCCGAGTTCCCGCGACGAGCGGTCACCGCCGCGTGGGCACCGAGCAGGCTGAGAGGGTTACGTTCGTCTGCCGTGTCTGATGCCGTCACAACAGCGCTGGCTGCCGTCCCGGCTCACCAGTACACCCACCTGGCCGACAGCGACCCGAGCCCTGCCGACGCGCTGGCGACGGTCGGCGCCGACACCGCGGCCCTCGGCCCCGGGGCGTAGCGTCGCACCGGACCGACGAGAGCCCGCACGGGCGGGATACCGGTACAGCGGTCGGCTGGGAAGTGCTGGCCGGTGTCCGGTTCCACGGGGCATATACCTGTTCACCCGCTACATACGGCGATGACGGACTCCGGGAGGGTGTCGTCGGAGGACGACCGGGTCGGCGATGTCGCCGTGGCCAACCTGACACGGTCGGCCGGGTGCCACTCAGGCGAGGCAGTCCACGGACTGCCTGTTCTTGACGACCCTGACCACCCGCTCGTCCCTGACCCGGACCACACATACGTGGAACGGGAGGTCAGGGACGGGTGGACTGACGTCGAACTGGCCGCGCAGTTTCTTGCTGACGGGGATTACGCGCTGTTGCTGACCGGAGAGACGGGCGTTGGCAAAGACCGGCTGCTCGCACACCTCTGTGCACGGACAAACCGACCGATAGTCCGCGTCAACTTCGGCTCGGGCACCACATACGCCGACCTCGTGGGCGAGTACGCGCCCAACAGTGGCGCCGAGGCAGACCGTATCGCTCAGGTCCGGCGGCTGGCCGACAAACACGATATCGGGCTCGGCGAAGCGGCCGAACTGGTTGGGTCGGAACACGCGTTCGAGTTCACCCCTGGTATCCTCTACCGTGCTGTCGAGCAGGGCTGGACGTTCGTCGCCGACGAACTGAACGCGGCGGGACCGGCCGCGACGATGCCCCTTCACGGGCTGACCGAGCGCGACGGGCGGTTGGCGGTCAAATCGACCGCCGAGGTACTGGAGCCACACCCGTCGTTCCGGTTCGTCGCGACGATGAACCCCCCACGGTACGCCGGGACGAGCCCGCTGAATGACGCCTTCCGGTCGCGGTTCTGGGAGCTTGAGCTTGAGTATCTCTCGCCGGCGGCCGAGCGGCGGCTGCTCTATACGACGACCGACCTGCGCCGCGGCGTTGAGCGCGACGAGCGGGTCGCCGAACGGCTGACCGAACTGGCCGCGAGCCTCCGTGCGAGCTACCGGAACCGCGACCTCGCGACGCCGACCTCCCACCGGACAGTGATCAAGGTCGGGCGGCTGGTCTCGGAGTTCGGCATGGCACCGAGTTCGGCGGCGAAACAGGTCTTCGAGACGCGGGCGGCCGCCGAGGACCGAAACGCCGTCTCGAAGGCCATCGAGTCCACGCGGTGGGAGTGATGCGACTGACCGCGTCGACGTCGCTACAGTCAGTCCGAGAGCGGCTGGGTGTCGGCGACGCCGAGACGCTCCGCGAATCGGAGAAGCGGCGGCGCTACCTCCAGACCTACGCGCGGCTGCTGACACCGACGCGGCCGGCGGTGCGGTTCTCCGGGGACCTGCAGACGGCCACGACCGACCACAGCGGTGACGCCCCGGAGATAACGGTCACCACCCGTGCGTTCGGTCAGCCGGCGACGGACTTCCGCCGGCGCGTGTTCGACCTCGCCATTCAGGAGGCGCTGGTGGTTCACGAGATTGGCCACCTCCGGTACACCGACAGCAACGGCTTCCGGGACCTGCTCGCACAGGCCGAGCCGGAGCGTAGACGGCTCTTCTCCCGGGTCTGGAACACACTCGAGGACGGGGCTATCGAGCGCCAGCTCCGCCACCGGTACGCGGTAGCACCCGAACTGGAGGTGTTGAATGCGAACCTCTTCCAGGCCGGGAGGCCCGGGCACGAGCCCTCCGGTGCCGGTACACGCCGTCTTAGCCTCTTCCACGCGGTTATCTGTGGGCTCGCCGATATGGCGGTCTATGACAGTGGCCGGTTTCGGCGGCTACGAGCCGACGATGTCGGTGTGTTGCGGATGGCATCGGTGCGGGACCAGCGCGTTCTTGAGGAGTTCGTCCCAACGATGCGTGAGACTGTTCAGACGGTCCTGACCGAGCCGGACCCGGCGGCGCGGAACGAGCATATCTGGTCGTTTTGGCAGGCTTTTGTGGACACGCTGGATGCCTCGGCCGTGTCGGGAGCCGGCGCAAGCGAACTCGCCAGGCTGCTCGACGACGACGGCACCGTCCGGACCGGACGAAACGGCCGAGCAGCGACGCGACGGATGACCGACGCGGCGGTTCTCCCCGAGGACGGAGCCGGCGCACCGCTGCCCGGCAAGCCCGACGACACCGCCGGCGAGTTTAGCGCGGACACCCGGCTGGCGCGCGATCTAGCCCGAGACACCGCCGCCGCCGAACTCGACAGACAGATTGAAACTGTCCTCGATGACAAGGACGGCTCGACGGCGGACTCCGGCACGGAGGCAACCGGTGAGGATGATGAACGCGGCCGGGAGGGTGCCGGAGGGGACGCCGATGCGCCGTTAGCAGCTGATAGGAGTGGCTCCGGCCGGACAGGTCGTGACGGGTCGACCGCCGACGCGTTACTCAACGCACAGTCACATCCCGGTGCCGGACGGCTGCTGGAGGGACAGCGAGACGACGAGGCGACCGGGGCCAGCACCGGCACTCAGGGCGAGTCCGGGGTTGCCTCAGACCCGGGAGCCGAAACCGGCGGGAGCGGAGACACAGCAGTACCGGAAACGCCGGGGGAGGGCGACAGGGCAAAAGCCGGCGACCACCCGGTCGCAGACGCGCTACGCCGGCGCTACAACGAGGAGTTAGCAGCAGAGGCGAGCGAACTGGACAGGGCCGAGGCACGACTCGACGAACTCGAAGCGTACGTCCGTGCACTCGACGCGACCGAGGGCGAGGATACAGCCCTACAGGTCGTGACCGGGACAGACGCGGGGAGAAACAGTGCGGAACGCTGGTCGGATGTCCGCCGGGGGGCGAAGCGACTCGCCAAACGCTTCCGGAGCCGGCTTCGAGCGCAGCGACGAGACGTCGAACGGTCGCGGCGGCGGCGTGGCTCACTCGACCGGTCGCGGCTGGTCGCTGCATCGCGTGGTCGTTCGGATGTGTTCACACAGACCGAAGACGGGACCGACAGGCAGTACACCTGCGCCGTCGTGCTGGACCGGTCAGGGTCGATGCGCGACGGCGCGGTTACCGCCGCCGAGCAAGGCGCGCTGACGGCCGCCGTGGCACTCGAGACGGTCGGCGTCGACGTAACCGTGTTCGACCTCCACGACTCGACGGTGCGGCTGATAAAGACAACAGCGGAGGCCGCCCGCGAGACGCGAGGCCGGGTACTGACGAGGCAGGCGGGCGGTGGGACACCACTGGCGCAGGCACTCGCGCTCTCACGGACCCGGTTCGAGGACGCCGAGAACCCGTTTGTGCTCGTCGTGACCGACGGCTTGCCCGACGACGAGGCGGCCTACACCGCCCAACTCGACGCTTGCACCATGCCCGTGCTGGGAGTGTATCTGACGGACCCTGACCGACCCGAGGAGCGGCTGATCGAGACCGACCGGTCATACTTTCATCAGTTGGCCATCGTTGAGGACTGGGGTGCGCTTGACCGGCAACTCCAGGGGCTGGCCGGGCAGGTGCTGTTCTGAACGCGTCACGGACGAACGAAAGCCCGATACCAGTCGCTGGTATAACAGGTCGTGTGAGCGAGGAACGCGGCCCGGCCCACTGTCCTGAGTGTGCGGTCATCGAACCGGCCGGCGGGTTCGACCGGGACGACCCTGTAGGGACGGGTACCGTCGCCCGGTTCCGGTGTCTCGACTGCGGGGCGACGTTCGCCTGGCGGTGTTTCCCGACCAACTCCGAGTGCTCTCACGGGCCGTTTCAGTACCGGGGCGAGCGGTTCGTATTCTACTTCGGACAGGGAACACGCCCGGAGGCGTTGCGTTCGCCGTCGCCTCGAGAGTCCGATACGGTCGTCCTGAATGACGATAGCCACGGCACAGGCACATACTGGGCTGACCTCGACATTGCGTCATACGAGGCGTTTCGGGAGTTCCTCAACGCCACCAGCGATGCGCTTATTACCAGCGAGGAGGCGGCGACGCTACAGTCGAGACTCGAGTCGGCTGAGGGGGACGTGGACTGGCCCTGTGAGATTGTGTTCCAGTTTGACACCGAGGAGTGGGCGACCTACAGCGCGAGTCACCCGGACGAGGCAACAGTGTTAGAGCCCCACTTAGTCGCCGTGGCCGACTGAGTGTCACGCGCCGGTGTCCGGTTCGGAGTGAGCGCCGCTCTCGAAGCCACGTCTGTGACGCGTTACGAGAGATGGAACATGTCCGCCGACAGTCAGGCCGTGGCGTCCGCCCTCGCCTCAACACGTCTCTTGAGCGTGTTCAGCGTCGTCGAGAGGATCCGCTCATTGTACCGTTCCACTATCGGGCGCACGGCGCGTTCGAGCACGGCGCTCGGCAGGTCGTACTCCGCAGTGTACGTCACACGCGTCCGGTCACCGCTGTCGACGGCTGCGAACTCCCAGGTGAGTTGTGCGTCGATTGTGCCGGTGAGGTCACAGACCAGCCGCTCGGGTGGCTCAAAGACGACCTGTTCGCTCTCGCCGGTCAGGTCCACACCGACCATGTCGTACACGAACTCCGACCGGTGGCCGCCGTTTGGGAGCCGCTTGAGGACCGAGATGTCGGTGATTGCCGGTGTGATCTCGACCTGATGAGTCGGGTCGCTGACGTACTCGAACACCTCCCCACGGGGGGCGTCAATTCGGACCGAGTCCTGAACCGTTACCATACGTACTATCCGCATACTTCTGCCGGAACATTACTGTTGGTGTCGTAGATATCCGACCGCTGAATACCGCACGAGTGCTCACAGTTCCGACAGAGTGCCCGATGGAGTACCAGGAGATGTCCCGGTTGTCCGTCGGGATGTCGGCGACGTCACAGAGCCGCCCGAGCAGATAGTCGAGTGACTGTGACGTGTGCGGGTTGCCTCCCCGTGTCAGCCACAGCCGGTCGGTGCTGTCGCACCTCGGGTCGGTCTTGGGTTGGTCGAGCCACCGACCGAGCATCCTGGCAGTCTGGTCACGCAGCGCCACGGTGCTCCCGTGACCTGGATGCGTCCTGCTCGGGGATACGCAGCACGCCGTTCTCGATGTCGACCCACCGCACCCTGCACGCTCGACCTCGATGGGTCAGAGCCCGGCGCCCATCGTCGCCCAGACCAGTGACGGATGTTTCCACCCGTTAGCCCGGTCCCAGTCGTCCGGACCGGTCTCCGTCTTAGGCTTCCCGAAGCGCCGGGCGAGGTGGGCTCGCTATCGTGGCCGCTCCTCGGGTGTGAGGGAGTCGTGCCGAGACACTGCCCCGTACTCGAGGGCCGCTTCACGGCTCGCGGTGCGTTCGTCTTCGGTCAGATAGCCTCGTGGCGTCGTGGACTGGCTGCGACCCAAGGAGGTCTTCGGTGACCAGTCCTCCCCTCGGTAGGACAGGAAACGCCCGAGCACCGTGAGACAATTAAGCTTGTGTGCCCGGGAATGGTCCTGGCCGGCGAGCCACTAGATGCACGAGTCTGTCTCCTTGACGCCGACGTCGGCCGTGTAGCCGTGGCGGTCCCAGACCCACCGAAACCACTTGTCGGTCCGGTAGAGGGCCGGCCGCACCACACTGCTGCTGCAGTCCTGGTCGTGCAGCCACCCCTGAGGGTCACGACGGAACCCCCGATGGTCGGGCTGCTGGCGTTCGTTCAGACGCTCGGCCGAGGGGCCGGGCATCAGCCGACTCATGACCGGTACACCGTTATTATAGCAGGACGGGGCTCGCCGGACGGCACTCAGATGGCACTCGGACGGCACCTCGGGCGAATCGGGTTGCGTTTGGGCATGTGTCGGTCGTCACGCTTCGTGGCGCACCGGACCGACGGACGATAGAAGGATGGAGTGCTCCGACTGGGATTCGAACCCAGGTCATCGCCTCGAGAGGCCGGGGTCCTCCGCAGGACCCACCGATCGGCCTCTCGGAACTTGCTCGCCTCTATATGAGGTTCTGACTTGCTACTGACACTCTATTGGCCACCTGCCCATAAAAAATCCCGGACGATTGCCCCCTCGGCAAGTTTGACTCGCAGGATTCAACAGCGCTAGAGAACCTGAAACGGTCTCCACAACACCGTCCGATTTCAAACGAGTAGCTGCTGAATCAAACGAATTCTCGAAGCGAATGCGGTACTGTGGACAAGAGGGCTTCAATATCACACATATTAGCGAAGCCGACTTAGAGACAGTAGAAAGACTAACTGACTTTGATCGGGACGAGTTGTAATTTAATAATCAGGAGCGATCAATCCACTCTGAGAGCGTCGCAGCG
>CAZQZE010000125.1:0-7051 GCA_964597715.1 uncultured Halobacteriales archaeon | reverse complement strand
CCGAGCCGGTGAAGCCGACGACGTGGGCGCCGTTCAACTTCGCTATCTGACCGGCGACTGAGCCGACTGCGCCGGCGGCTCCCGTGACCACGAACGTCTCGCCGGCCTGCGGCTGGGTCACCTCCTGGACCCCGAAGTAGGCGGTGTTACCGGGCATCCCGAGCACGCCGAGGTACGTCGAAAGCGGCGCGCGGTCGGGGTCGACCTCGGTGAGCGCGGTACCGGGTGCGGTGGCGTAGTCGGCCCACCGCAGGTCCCCCGTGACGGCGTCACCGGGCTCGACACCCGCACCGTTGCTCTCGACGACCTCGCCGACGACACCGGCCTGGAGCGGGTCACCGACCCCCCAGGAGTCGGCGTAGGAGTCCCCCGCCCGCATCCGGCCGCGCATGTACGGGTCGACAGACATGTAGCAGGTCCGAACGAGTGCCTCCCCCGGCCCCGGCTCGGGGACCGGCTGTTCGGTCAACTCGAAGGTGTCCTCGTCGGGTCGTCCGGTCGGTCGCTCGGCCAGCAGGAACACGCGGTTCGTGTCTGTGTCTGACATACACTCGGGTTCGATTGGGGGCCAAAAGGTCGTTCCGGTCACGACACCACAGCCGGGCGTGGTTCGTAACCCTTTTTTCCGCACTGTTCGACTCACAGAGTGCGCCGCCTTAGCTCAGACTGGGAGAGCACTCGACTGAAGATCGAGCTGTCCCCCGTTCAAATCGGGGAGGCGGCATGGCTTTTTCACGCGGTGTAGAATCGAGAGTCTCGACTGAAGATCGAGCTGTCCCCCGTCCCCGCGAGCGCAGCGAGCGGGGGCTCGGAAGACGAGCGCAGCGATGTCTTCCGGTGTTCAAATCGGGGAGGCGGCATGGTTTGCGATTCGAATCGCACCCGTGAACGCCCGACGAAAATTCGACGCCGGGTACCGCCGCCTGGTAGGCTATATGACGGTGGACTACGGTTCCCGGAGATACTCACTGACCTCCTCGACCGGCCGGAGGTCGCCGTACTTTGCGTTGATGTCGAAGAGATTGGCCTCGTGTGGGTCAGCGGCGCGGTCACCGACCGCGGCTTCCGGGACGATTGTGCGGTACCCGTGTGAACAGGCGTCCACGACCGTTGCCCGGATACACCCGCTTGTGGTGCAGCCAGTAACGACCACGGTGTCGATACCCATTGCAGTCAGCAGTGAATCCAACTCGGTCTCGTGGTAGGCGCTGGCCTGGCGCTTGTCGAGGCGGTGGTCGCGGTTGTCGGTGTGGAGTCTTTGGTCGAGGTCAACCCACCGGCTGCCGGCGCGGAGTGTCGACAGGCTCGGGACCTTCTCCGCCCAGACCCCCATGTCTCGTGCATCGTCGTGTTTGGTCACGATTCGGGTGCAGACGACCGGGACGTCGCCGCTGTGGGCCGCGTCGATGAGTTCGTTCGTCTGCTCGACGACATCGGTCAGGTCTCCACCCAGCGGGTTCTCCGGGTCTGTAAAACCGGTTTGCAGGTCAACCACCAGCAGTGCCGGCTCGTCGCCGTATCCGACCTGGCTGTCCATCTCTGCTCGCTCGTAGATCGTTTTTTTATCTGTCATCGGCAGGTGTACTGTGGTATGCTGTTTTCAGCGTCGGTGCTGCACGAGTGGGAGACGGGGCGTCGCGGGCGGTTGTCTCGAACCCGCTTCCTCGCTCGGCCGGTCAGTCCCAGTCAGGGAGGTCGCGCTCGAGGAACTCGCCGTGGCCGGGGTCGCCGACCACCGCACCGCGCTCGGCGACCAGTTCCCCTCGGACGAACGTTTTGACTGGGCGTCCCGTGACCTCGCGTCCCTCGTAGATGCTGAAGTCGGCGTTGCCGACGTTGTCCGCGGCGGTAATCGTGTACGACTCCTCGGGGTCGAGGAGAACGATGTCGGCGTCGGTCCCCGGGTCGAGTGTGCCCTTGCGTGGCATCCCAAACGTGCGTGCGGGCTCGCTACACAGAGCACTCACGACGAACGAGGGGTCGTACCCCCGACGGTTCACCGCCTCGTCGTAGAACACCGGGAGATTCGCCTGGAGTCCGTTGGCGCCGGGGTTGATCTCCCACCACGCGCCGCTCTCTTTCTGTTCGCGGGTGTAGGCACAGTGGTCGGTCGAGACGACACTGAGCACCCCCTCCTCGAGATGTTCGAACATCGCCTCGATGTCGTCGGGCGTCCGGATCGGCGGCTGGATGACCGGCAGGTTCCCCTGCTCGGCGTACACCGACTCGTCGAGGACAGTGTAGTGGGTGCAGGTTTCGGCCCTGACGAGTTTACTGCCGTGTTCGTTCTGGAACTGCTCGAGAACGTCCGCGGATTTCCGGCAGGTCGTGTGGATCCCGTAGTACTGCATCCCCGCCTCGGTTGCCATCCGGACGGCGTCCCCGGCCGCCATCGCCTCGGTGTAGTCCGGGCGCGACTCCGGGAACCACTTTGCCTCGGATTTCCCCGCCTGCTTGAACTGCTCGACGAGCTCGTTACACACCGACGTGTCCTCCGTGTGGAAGACACCGACACCGCCGGTATCTGCGAGTCGCTTCATCACCCGGTTCATGAACCCGTTCCCGAGCCCGATCTCGTAGGCGGTGAACATCTTGAACGAGGGGACACCGGCCTCGATTATCGCGGGGATCTCCTCAAGGATAGCCGGGTCCTCGCGGGTGATAGCCCCGTGAAGCCCGTAATCCACCAGCGCATCCTCGGCTTTCTCCTGCTTTCGCTCGATTCCCTCGAGTAGCGTCCCCTCAGAGTCGAACGGACTCATATCGCCGAGCCACGCCTGCCACGCGAAGTCGATATACGTCGTCGTTCCTCCGACGGCAGCCGCGCCGGTTGCGGTCTCGTAGGTATCCCCCGAGAACTGGTCGTCGATGTGGACGTGGACATCGACGACACCGGGCATGACAAGTCGGCCGGAGGCGTCGACGGTTTCGGTGGCGTCGGGAAGGGTCGACTCGGCGCCGACGGCGACAATCTCGCCGTCGTCGACCCCGATAGCGGCGTCGAACTGTCCGGTCTCGGTGACGAGCGTCCCTCCCGTAATGGCGGTGTCAATTGTCACGACCGGTCAGTAGCGCCCGCCGGTCTTAAATATTGCAGACGCCGACAGTATATGTACAGACCGGTCGTGTCACCCCGGTTCTCGTGTGAGCGCAATGTGACACACCGTCGCTGACCGGCACAGGTCGGTGGTGGCGTGGCAACGCTCGCTGCGGGGACGGGGCCGCGTCAGACAGCCTGCTCGCACAGGGCTCGGTCAAGTACAGCGTTACCGATTTGTTCCCGGAGCAGGTCGGTCCTGGCATGGACGAGACACAGGTCGAAGAGCTGACGACGGAAGCGGAGTTCACGGAGGCGTACCCGGTGATGGCGCAGCTCCGGCCGATGCCCGAGGCGGCGTATCTCGACATTCTCGACCGCCGGCTGGCGGAGGGATACCGGCTGTTCGCACTCCGGAGCGCCGGACAGGTCCGGGCGCTGGCAGGTCTCTCCGTCGAGACGAACTTCGACCACGGCAAGCACGTCTGGGTACACGACTTGGTCGTCGACGAAGCCCACCGGGGTCAGGGGTACGGGAGCCGGCTGCTGGAGTGGGTCGCTGACTGGGCCGACGAGCGTGAGTGTACCTGTGTGGAACTCGCCTCCGGACTCTGGCGGGACCGGGCACACGACTTCTACGAAACCAACGGGATGGAGCGGTACTGTTACACCTTCCGGCAGGAGCTCACGGCCCAGAGTCCGTACTGACGGGAGGGACACAGCGACAGGGCTATACCCACCGCAGGAAACCAGCACGTGGTGTCGGTCACGGCGCCGCGAGCGAGTCCCGGCACCGGAGACACACATGACACGTCTACTCAGACGCGGTGCGAGTACGGCCACAACCGCTGGTGAGAACGAGTGAGCGACGTCGAACTCGTCGTCGACGGCGACGTCCTCACCGCGGAGTTGCTCCCGGAGCGGGCCCCGGAGTCAGTCGCTGCTGTCAGGGAGTTTCTCCCGCTCGAGACCGAACTGATGCACGTCCGCTGGAGCGGCCACGCCACCTGGGTCAACATCGACGACATCGACCTGCCGGGACTCCCCCGTGAGAATCACACAGTCTACCCGTCCTGTGGCGACCTCCTGTTGTACCCTGGCTACCGGAACGAACAGGAGATACTCGTCCCCTGTGGCCCGACGTGCTTCAGGAGTCCGGCGGGGGAACTTGCCGGGAACCACTTCGCCACGCTCGAGACACCCCGGGACCGGCTCGCAGACATCGAGGAACGAACGCTCCGGACTGGCGTGCTGGACATCACTGTCAGGCTCGCTGAGTGAGTGAGGCGGGGCCGACACCGGGACGCGAGGGCGGGCGAGTGACGGGTGATGACCTCCCGCCACGACGCCGGTACTGCCCGACTCACCCGGCGCGACGAACGGCCGGTGCAGCCGCCTCGACTGCCAGCCCGTCACTACGGATGGCTCCCGGGGCGTCGGCCGTGCGTTCGCGGCTCACGGACCCGTCGAGCACGACGGCACGAACCGCGGACCCGTTCCCCTCCCCGACACGGGTAGCGTTGTCGACCCACGCGGGACGGCGAACAGCCGTCTCACCGGTGTCGACGATACGCCCGGTTCGGACGACCCGGACGGTCTCACCGCCGAAGGTAGCGTTGTAGGCGACTCGCCACCGGTGTATCAGGCCGTCGCCGCGCACCCGAAACTGTGTGGTGAGGTTCCGTGGCCCCTCGAGATTCGGCGGCATCTCGAGACGCTGGGGCGTGGGCTGACTCCCGGCGAGGGTTACCGCCTCGTCGTCGCCCTCGGCGACCGTTGGACCTGTCGCCTGGAGCAGGTATCTGAGCCGGGGGCTGTTACTCGGTGAGTCGACCGGGCCACTGCTGTTGGTCGTCCAGATACGGCTCTGTATCGGCCGGAGAGGGTTGTTGAACCGGGTGGCGACGGCCGTCCCGTTCGTCCAGTACGCGGTCGTGCCGAACTCTTGGAGCGCTGGGACCGCGGTGTCGAAGCGGACGTACCCACGGTAGTTGGTGCCGCCCCGGGCGACTTCGCGGTACCTGCGCATCTCGCGCAGGCCGGTGCCGTTCGGCCAGGCGGTGCGCTGTGTGACCCGGACCGTGTAGTTCGTCGACAGCGCAGCCTCGCTGTGTGCCCACACCGTCGACTGAGCGTCGACGACGCCCCCAGTGAGTTCGACCTGTGACTGGTCGATCTCCCCTGCCGGGACCGGTGTTACCGCGGTCGGCTGCTGGCCACCGGTGCCGAGGCCGCTACAGCCAGCCAACACCAGGACTGTGGCAAGGCTGAGCGCTGTGCACCGGTCCATCATCCCGGGGTCAGTTACAGACCGGCATATGTCTGTCGCGAGCGCCGTGGAGCGCGAATGTACCCGACGGACGAAGATTTATTCGACTGCCGCGCCAGCCTCCAGTATGACAGTTTCCCTCGACAGGGACCGGTTCGTTGCGACGATGAGAGAGCAGGCGGAGATTGGGGCGACCGACGGCGGCGGTCTCCACCGACTCACGCTCTCGGACGACGACAAGCGGATCCGGGACTGGGTCCACGCGCAGATGGAGGAGGCGGGGCTCACCGTCCGCGTCGACGAGTTCGGCAACATGTTCGGGCGGCGGGATGGGACGGACCCGAACGCCGGGACGGTCCTCGTCGGGTCACACCTCGACTCACAGCCGTACGGTGGCATCTACGACGGCGCGATGGGTGTGGTGACCGCGCTCGAGTTCGTCCGGACGCTCAACGACGAGGGGGTCGAGACCACCCACCCGGTCGAGGTGGTCAACTGGACCAACGAGGAGGGGTCACGGTTCCAGCCCGCCATGCAGGGGTCGGGCGTCTGGGCCGGCGCACACGACATCGCCGAGGAGTACGCAAAGACCGACGCGGACGGGAACGGTCTCGAGGAGGAACTCGAGCGGATCGGATACAAGGGGTCGACCCCCTGCGAGCCACAGCACGACTACGAGGCGTACCTGGAGTTGCACATCGAACAGGGTCCGTATCTCGAGGAGAACGGGATGGACGTCGGCGTGGTGACGGGTGTCGTCGGGTTCACCTGGGGGGCGATCACCTTCTACGGGGAGGCCGACCACTCCGGGCCGACACCGATGCACTACCGGAACGACGCACTGGTGGCTGCCGCGGACATCGTGACACAGGTTCGGCGGATCCCCGGCACACTCGGCGAGCGGACTGTCGGCACAACCGGCTACATCGACAGCAAGCCGAACTCGATCAATATCATCCCGGACGAGGTGACTGTCACCTGGGGGTTCCGGGACCCCACCGAGGAGGTGATCACGGAGGCCCGTGACCGGGTGCTGGCGGAGGCCGAGGCCGCTGCCGAGCGCGAGGGGCTCGAGTGGGAGTACGAGGACCGGATGTTCGTCGAGCCGGTCCACTTCGCCGACCAGTGTACCGGGGCGGTCCAGCAGTCGGCGGACGCGCTCGGTCTCGACAGTATGCCGATCTTCAGCGGGGCGGGACACGACGCCACCCACATGACCAGCCAGATGGACACCGGCATGGTGTTTGCGGTCAGCGAGGACGGCAAGAGCCACAACGAGGACGAGTACACCAGCTGGGAGGACTGTTGTGCGGCCGCCGAGACGACGGTCAACGCCGCATTCGACCTCGCGACCGAGTAGTCACGAATAGGCGCCCGCGATAGACAGGTCGTTCGCTCGACACCGCCTCACCCGTCCCGGTCCTCGAGCGCCGTCCGCTGGGTCTTCCCGGTCACCGTCGTCGGCAGTTTGTCGAGATAGACGAACTCCCGAGGGTACTCGTACTGCGCGAGGTGCGCTCTGGTGAACTCCCGTAACGTCTCGGTGAGGGAGGGGCCGGGGTCGTGGTCCGCGCCTCCGGAGAGGACGACGTAGGCCTTTGGCACCTCGCCGCGGGTCTCGTCCGGAACACCGATCACGCCGGCGTCTGCGACGGCCTCGTGTGTCGCCAGCGTCTCCTCGATCTCGGTTGGGTCGATCCGGTAGCCCGCCGAGATGATGACGTCGTCTTTCCGTCCCTCGAAGG
>CAZQZE010000124.1:0-7184 GCA_964597715.1 uncultured Halobacteriales archaeon | reverse complement strand
TGCTCGACGAGACGGTCACCGACGACGTCGTCCTCCCCAACTCCTACCGCCTGCCCTCCCGGATCCTGGACGTCGTGAACCAGGAGGTCAGTCACATCGAGAAACGCCAGGAGAAGGACCTACAACCCCGAAAGGAGGGCGGAACTGTCGAGGCGGTCTCCCGGCCGTCGATGCTCGACCTGGTCCGGAACGTCCGCGCGACTGTCGAGGACGACGACGGGACTGTCATGGTGCTGTTCCGTGCGCGCTACCAGATGTTCCAGTTCATCGACGAGTTCATCGACGAGGGGATCCCCTTTGCCTGTCTGACCGACCAGCGGATGTGGACCGACCGGCTCTGCGAGTACGTCGACGCCATCGAGTCCCTCGCCGAGGACGAACCTGTGACCGGACTGCAGGCCCGTCGGCTGGCGGATATGCTCGCCGACTCCGCCTTCGGAACGGGTGACCGTGACGAGCTGTTCGACGAACTGGACACGCTCGAGGAGGAACGCGGCGTCGAGGACGTCACCGAACTGCGGGTCGAGCCGGAGACGATTCGGGAGCACGCCCCCTTCACCCCCGAGCCTCCCGCGGCGGCCGACATGCTCCGGAAGGTGACGAACTTCCAGGAGCGCTCCGTCGACGCCTACTTCAACGGCACCTACGAGGGGATGGACCGGAACCGGATTCGTCTGGGCACCATCCACTCCGCGAAGGGCCGCGAGGCCGACCACGTCTTTGTCGCTACCGACCTCACCGAGAAGGTTGTCGAACAGATGGCCGCCAGGGTCGAACAGGAGGGTCGGGAGGTCCCTGTCGTCGAGGAGTTCACGAAACACACCGACCCGGTTCCGACCCTGACCGACAACGAGCGCCGTGTGTTCTACGTCGGGATGTCCCGGGCCCGCGAGCGACTCGTCCTGCTCGAGGACCTGGTCGACGGCGCCCCGACACTGCCTGTCGATGTCCTGCTGTCAAACGAACCGAGCGAGCGTGGCATCGAGGATATCCTCGAAGCCGACGCCCCGGTTGCCGGGCAGTAGCTTAACCCTCGCCCTCCGGCTCGGAGTCGGACTCCGGCTCCTTCGCGACCCGGCCGACGACCCGCTCGACCAGCAGGCCCGGCACGTCCCGGGGGGTGACGACGTACTCCTCGATTAGCACCATCCCGGCGGCGATGGCGAGGAAGACACCGCCGGCCAGGACCTCACCCCGCGTCAGAAACTGGAGCCCCAGCAGAGCAACGGGGACCGCGAGGACGAGCGTGGCAGCCAGTTGGACCAGCCCGATAACACCTCGACTCACTGCCGGAGAGAGGCGGTCGCCGGCAAAAAGCCCGCCGGTCGCAGGCGGCTCACGACCGGGGAAGGGAAAGCGACTTTGACACCCCGGCCCGAGTACGGCTATGTTCACGGGAATCGTCGAGGAGACCGGCGAGGTGCTCGCTGTCGCGGACGAGCCCGAGGGACGTCGGCTCCGGCTGGGCACCGGCTTCGAAGGACTCACACAGGGTCAGAGTATCAGCGTTAGCGGGGCGTGTCTCACCGTCGAGGCCCACGGCGAGGGCTGGTTCGAGGTCTTTCTGGCCACCGAGACCGTCGACCGGACCTACCTCGGCGGGGTGGGCGAGGGCGACCGGATCAACCTCGAGCGCGCGCTCCCGGCCGAGGGCCGGCTCGACGGCCACTTCGTGCAGGGTCACGTCGACGGGACCGGCGAGGTGCTGGGGGTCGAACAGGTCGGCGACGACTGGTTTTTCGAGTTCTCACTGCCCGAGGCCCAGGCGAAGTACGTCGTCGAGAAGGGGTCGATCGCGGTCGACGGGATCAGCCTCACCGTCGCCGACCGCCGGGCCGACGCGTTCACCGTCGCCATCATCCCCGAGACCTACGCGATGACCACGCTCTCGGAGAAGGCGGTCGGCGACCCAGTACACCTGGAGGTCGACGTGGTGGCGAAATACGTCGAGAATATCCTCGACGCGGGGATGGTCGAGGAGTTGGCAGGGGGCGTCGAGCAGTAGCCAAACAAAAGAGGCGGCGGGCTGTTTTCGTCCAGTCCGCGGAGTAGTCCCGCAGCGAGCCCAGCGAAGGACTCCGCACAGCAACCGGCAACTCAGAGAAAGTCCCGGACCTCGGAGTACCACATATCGTGTTCCTCGGCCTCGTCGATAGCGTGGGCGACCCGGGCGGCGATGGCGTGCCAGCACAGCTCCGTGGGGTCGGCGGCGTCGAGGTTGTACTCGGCGTCCTTGCAGGTGCAGCCGTCGTCCTCGACGATGTACTCGTCCTCGTGGCCGACGACGACGGTGAAATCGCGGTACTCCTTCACCCGTCCCTCCCCGACAGCCTCGATAGCGCGGCTCCCCCGGTCACCGTGGAGGGCAACGATACGGTCGACTGCATCGGGGGTGAGCCCGCCGGCGGCCCGGAGGTCAGCCGCCCACTCATCGACCGCTGTCACGGGCAATCGTTGGCGAGGGCCAGGCAAAACACCGTCGGTGTGTTCGCCGCGCCCGGTAGCCCAGGTCCGTCAGTCCAGTTCACGGCTGTAGTTGTCGAGGAGCGCGGCGGGGGCGCCGGCGCGCTCGGTAAAGCCGCCGCGGCTGGCGAGTACGAGCACCACCACCGTGGCGAGGTACGGGTACATCGACATCACCTGCGGGTTGGTCAGCAGGTCGACCACGCCGTCGACAGCCGCGTTGCCGACCGCCAGGTCGAGCGCCTGTGAGCGGAGCACGAGCACGTCGATCCCGCCAAAGAGGTACGCACCCACGAGCGCCCGCCAGGGCCGCCAGGCGGCGAAGATAACCAGTGCAATCGCGATCCACCCCTTGCCGGCGGTCATCCCCGTTGTCCACCCACCGAGTGTCGCCAGCGAGAGGTGTGCCCCCGCCGCGCCGGCGAGCGCGCCGCCGACGACGACACAGAGATACCGCACCCGGAAGACCGAGACGCCCATCGTGTCGGCGGCCTCGGGGTCGTCGCCGACGGCTGTCACCTCGAGCCCCAGGTTGGTCCGAAAGAGCACGTAACTGGTGACCGGAACCAGGACGAGCGCCAGGTAGTCGGTCGGGGTGTTCCGGAAGAGGGCGGGGCCGACGACGGGGAGCCCGACGAGCGCGTCGCCGACCAGCGGGACCGTCACAGGCTGGAACCCTTCGATCGTCTCGCTAACCCACGACTGACCGAAGTAGGTCGTCAGCCCCGTCCCGAGGAGGGTGAGCATGACGCCGCTGATCACCTGGTCCGCCTTCAGGCTGATACACAGGACGGCGTGTAGCGTCGCCATCGCCGCGCCGGCGCCCGTCCCGGCCGCAAAGCCCAGCCACGGGCTGCCGGTGACGACTGTCGTCGCAAAGCCCACGAGCGCGCCGACGAGCATCATCCCCTCGACACCGAGGTTCAACACGCCGCCGCGCTCGCTGATCAGTTCGCCGAGACTCGCCAGCAGCAGGGGCGTACCGACCTGCACCGTTGCGCTCAGGACGTCGGCGAGAAACGCCATCTACGCCCCCTCCCCGGCCGGCTGTGGCCGGTCGCGCTCGGCCCGGACGAGCCCGACCCGATAGCGTTTGAAGAACTCGGCGGTGATCAAAAAGAGGATCACGAGCGCCTGGATCACCTCGACCAGGGCCGCCGGGACGTCATAAGCCAGCTCCATGCTCGACCCGCCGACGACCAGCACCGCAAAGAAGAGGCCGGCGACGAACACCCGGCCGGCGCCCCGCCGCCCCAGCAGGGCAATCGGGATCGCGGTGAAGCCGTACCCCGGCGAGAAGTCCGGCCGGAGCCGCCCCTGGATACCGGCAATCTCGACCGCGCCGGCCATGCCCGCGAGCGCGCCGGCGATGACGAACACGAGGATATACACCCGCCCGGTGTCGATCCCACCGGTCTCGGCGGCGTCGGCGTTCGAGCCGGTCACCGTCACCTCGTAGCCCGTCGCCGTCCGGGACAGCAGGTAGCTGATGACGACGGTCGCCCCCACCGCGACGAGCACGCCGGCGTGGACGCCGCCAAAGGCCTTCAAGACCGCCAGCCCACCCTCACCGAGCGCCACGTCACCCAACTCCGGGAGCCGGGCGGCCTCGGGCAGGCGCTCGCTGACCGGGAAGTTGCCCTGTCCGCCCCGTAGCGGCCCCCGGACCAGGTAGTTCGCGAACTCGATGCCGACGAAGGTTAGCATCAGCGAGACGATGATCTCGTTGACCCCCTGCCTGGCGCGGAGGAAGCCGGGGACGAGCCCCCACAGCCCGCCGGCGACGGCCGCACCCGCGAGCACGAGACAGACCAGCACCGGCCCGGGGGCGTCGACACTCAGCCCGACCCAGGTGCCGGCGATGGCGCCGACGAACAGCTGTCCCTCGGCGCCGATGTTCCAGAGCCCGGCCCGCCGGGGGAGATACACCGCCAGCCCCGCGAGCACGAGTGGGACCGCTCGCAACAGCGTCTGGGTGACCCCGAACGGCTCGGTGAGCGTGCCGACGAACATCGTGCCGTAGGCCGCGACGGGGTCGACCCCGAGGGCGACCAGCGCGAGCGCACTCACCGCGAGCGCCGCGAGCACGGTGAGTACGGGTGTAGTGTACGCCAGCCAGCGGGGCAGACGTTCCCGGGTCGAAACCTCGAGGTCGTACCCGGCGAGTGTCATCGGCGACCACCGTGTGCGCCCCCGTCCGCCCGGGCAGTGTCGGCCGCGTCGGCTGACAGGTCGTGGGCGTAGGCGGGGTCATCAGGGCGTTCCCCGCCCATCCACAGCCCCACGGTCTCGTGGTCGGCGTCACCGGGGGTGGTCTCGGCGACCACCTCGCCGTCCGAGAGCACGAGAATACGGTCGCTGAGTGAGAACACCTCGTCGAGGTCCTCGGAGATGAGGACCACACCGGTGCCCTCGCCGCGTCTCTCCAGGATGGCCGAGCGGAGGAACTCCACGGCGCCGATATCGACCCCACGGGTGGGCTGGTTGGCGACCAGCACCGACGGGTCCCGGCTGAGTTCGCGCGCCAGGACGAGCTTCTGGAGGTTCCCGCCGGAGAGTTCGCCGGCCGGCGTCTCGCGGACGTCACGAACCCCTCGGATGTCGAACTCGTCGACCAGCCGCCGGGCCCGGGCGGCGGCGCTCGCGTAGTCAAGCCGTCCGAGCCCGCCGCTCGTGCGGTACTCCTTGAGCATGAGATTGTGCATCACGCTCAGGTCGGGGGCGACCCCCTGTTCGTACCGGTCCGCCGGGACGTATGAGACCCCGGCGTCCAGAAACGCCCGCGTAGAGCGGCCGGTCAGGTCCTCGCCCCCGACCTCGACCCGGCCGGCAGCGGGGGCGTGCAGGCCGACGAGTGTCTCCGCCAGGGCGGCCTGCCCGTTCCCGCTGACGCCCGCGACGCCGACCACCTCACCCGCCCGGACGGCAAGGTCAACCCCTGCGAGCCCGTCCACGCCGCGCTCGTCGACAGTCTCCAGCCCGCTCGCACGCAGGGCCGACTCGCCGACCGCGGCGGCGGGCCGGTCGACGTCGAAGAGGACGTCCCGACCCACCATCATCCGCGCGAGGTCGTCCTCGGTAACGTCGGCGGTCTCGACGGTGTCGACGCGGCTGCCGTCCCGGAGGACGGTCACACGGTCGGTGAGCCGGGTCACCTCCCCCAGCTTGTGGGTGATGAAGATCACCGTCACCCCGGCGGCGGCCAGCCGGCGCAGCGTCCCGAACAGCTGGTCGGCCTCGTCGGGTGCCAGCACCGCCGTCGGCTCGTCCAATACGAGCAGGTCGATGTCGCGGTACAGGGCTTTCAGGATCTCGACGCGCTGGCGCTGGCCCACCTCCAGGTCGGCCACCGTGTCGCCGGGGTCGACCGCCAGCCCGTACTCCTCGGCGAGACTGTTGAGACGGTCGGCCGGCCGACCGAGGTCGAGGCTGAACGCGTCAACACCCCCCCGGAGGGCGCGCCCGGGGAGCGCTGCGAGCCAGGTGCCTGCGGGCACCCGGCTGGCGACGTCGTGCAGCCGGTCGGCGGGGCCCGCGAGCCGGCGGCCGACCGCGGTCGCGAGGCGCCCGCCACCCGGCACCTGGCCCGCAGCCGCCCGGAGCAGCCGTCCGTCCGGGGACCGGGAGGCGAGTGTCCGGTCGCCGATGACGACATTCTCCGCGACCGTCAGCCGGGGGATCAGCATGAAGTGCTGGTGGACCATCCCGATCCCCCGGGCGATGGCGTCGGAGGGGGAGTCGGGGTCGTAGGGGCGGCCGGCGAGGCTCATCGTCCCGCCGTCGGCGTCGTAGAGCCCGTAGAGGACATTCATCAGCGTGGACTTGCCGGCGCCGTTCTCGCCGAGTAGCCCGTGAATCTCGCCGCGCCGGACCCGGAGGTCGACGTCGTCGTTGGCGACGACGCCCGGGAACGTCTTCCTGACGCTTGATAGCTCCAGATACGCCTCGTCGGACTCTGGCAACTTGACCAGTATAGAGCGCAGGTGGCTATTAGTCTCTTTTGACTCCCTCCGGGGCCGGCTCCCCGACTCCGCGCTCTCACGGCACATTCCTGAAAGTTTGTTGGTGTTTCCGTGTCATACAAGGACATACAAGCGGCGCTGGTCGGTTTCGCCGCCGGTTCGTGTGTCTCTCGGGCTCCGGGACCGTCAAAGCTACAAAGGCCCGGTCCGACCGGTTGGGTATCCCACTATGACGGATACGGGCCAGGAACGCAGGGTATCGCGGCGCACCACACTGAGACTACTCGGCGGGCTGGGGGCGGCCGGCGCCGCCGGGCTCGCGGGCTGTACCGGCGGCGGCGATGGCGGGGACGGTGGTAGCGACGGCGGCGGCGGCAGCGGCGACGGCGGCGGCAGCGGCGACGGCGGCGGCTCGGGTGCCGACAGCATCAGTGCCGCCTGGATCTACATCTCGGAGCCGGGTGACCTGGGCTGGTCGTGGGCCCACGACCAGGGCCGGCAGGCTGTCGACGAACGGTTCGACTGGCTGGAGACGGACTTCTCCTCGGGAGTCGCGCCCGCGGACGCCGAGCGGGTCACCCGGGAGTACACAAACAACGGGTACGACGTCGTCTTCGGGACCAGCTTCGAGTACATGGACCCGATGTACAACGTCGCCGAGGAGAACCCCGACACGGTCTACGAGCACTGCTCAGGCTACCGCACCCGGGAGAACATGGGGCGGTACTTCGGCCGGATGTACCAGGCCCGGTATCTGGC
>CAZQZE010000123.1:0-7189 GCA_964597715.1 uncultured Halobacteriales archaeon | reverse complement strand
GACGAGAACGGCGAGACCGACCGCACCGACCAGTGCGGCAGGTCCGACGCGGCGAAGTTCCATTGTAAGCGGGGCTTAGGAACTGGCCCCTAAATACCTGGTGTATCTCCCGAGCGGGGGCAAAACCCCCAGCAGGAACGGCTGTGAGTCGGTAGCCGAGGGTCAGCGCTATCGGTGGACCGCCCTCGCCACACACAGTGAGAGAAGCGCCGCCAGCGCCGTCACGACCGTGTAGCCCGGACTGCCCGCGCCGGGTGTCGTTCCGGTGTCGGTGTCGTCCGACCCACTGTCCTCGCCGGCAGTCCCGTCATCCGGTGTCCCGTCCTCGCCGGGGGTGTCGGTCGGCGTGTCGCCCTGGGTGTCGGCCTCACAGGTCGGGTACTCGTCGCGAGGCTCCGCGCTCTCGACGTTCGCTGCCGCGTAGGCCTCGGGGTGGAAGGCCTGTGCCATCGTCCGCAGCGGCACCGTGTTACGGGGACCGGGCTGGTTCATGAGGTTGTCGTTGACCCGCAGGACCTGGTTCTCCTGGACCGCGGTGGTCCGGTTTACCGCGTCGGTCTTTGGCAACTCCCGCCCCTCCGGGAGGATGATCCACTCGGGGTCCTCGTCGGCGATGACTTCGCCGCTGACGACACTGTACCCGCCCTCGAGGCTGCCGGCGATGTTGTTCCCGCCCGCGGCCGCGATGAGTTCGCCGATGAAGGTGTTCGACCCCGCGGCAAAGCCACTCGGGCCGAGCAGGTAGAGCACCTGCGGGTTCGTCTCGTCTTCGACGGCCCCCCGGACGGCCTCGACGGTAGCCTCCATCTCGGCGGCCCGCTGCGAGGCCGCGTCGTACTCACCGACCAGCAGCCCGGTGGTCCGGGTCTTCTCGTAGACGTACTCCAGGGAGTTTGCCTGCCGGAAGTGATACACCGTCAGCCCCGACGCCCGGAGGCTCTCGACGGTCTCGTTTGCTGCCAGCAGCGCGTTTGGCGCCAACACCAGGTCCGGGTCGAGCGCGACGACCTGTTCCCGGACGACACTGCCGTCCTCCGCGAGGACGGCCGTTCGGTCACTCGACCCGTCGAGGTAGGCCGTGTACGGTCGCACGGGCATCCCGACGACCCGCTCCTCGGCGCCGACCTCCCACACCGTCTGGGCGGCACTCGCCTGTAACGCGACCACCCGGTCGGGCTCCTCCTCGACGGTCACCGTCTGCCCCGTCACGTCGGTCACAGAGACCGGGAACGAACAGTCCACACCGCCCTGCTGTGCCACCGGGGCGTCGCCGACTGCCTGTCCCACGCCGCCTGCCGTCGCGCCGCCCGCGGCCGCCGGCACCAGCAGTGCCAGCGCCACGAGTACGACCAGTGTACGCCGCATATCAGCCGTATCGAGCCTATGCAACAAGTACTTGCCTAACGCAATCGGAGTTGACGAGAGATGCGGACGACTGCTCGTGTCGCCGCCTGGTCTGCCGGGTTGCTCGGCGCGCTGTGTGTTGCGGTCGTCGGAAGCGCGATGGTCGGCCCCGTGACGCTCGCGCCGGGGACGGTCGCCAGAGCCAGCCTGAACGCGGTCGGGATACCGACGGGCGTCGACCTCAACACCGCCGCGGCGGGTGTGGGCAGCCTCAGTATGCCGGTCCCGAGTGTCGACCTGCGGTACACCTACCTCTTTGACTTCCAGGTCTCGGACAGCGCGGAGACCATCGTCCGGACGCTGCGGCTCCCCCGGACCGCGCTGGCGGCTGTCGTAGGGTTCTCGCTCGCAGCCGCGGGCACTGTCATGCAGGGCTTTTTCCGGAATCCGATGGCCGACCCCGCGATCATCGGCGTCTCCTCGGGCGCCGCGGTCGGTGCGGTCGCAACCATCGCGCTGCCGCTCTCGCTGCCCTTCGGCCTCCAGGCTGCCGCCTTCGTCGGCGCGCTCGTCACCGCCTTTGCGGTCTACCTGATCGCGAGCGAGGGCGGCCGGACACCCGTCGCCACGCTGTTGCTCGCCGGCGTCGCCGTCCAGACGCTTCTCGGCGCGGTCATCTCCTACCTGCTACTCCAGTCCGGCGAGAGTCTCGAACAGGCCGTGCTCTGGCTGATGGGACATCTCTACAACAGCACCTGGGGGGACGTCGGTGCGACGCTGCCGATTGCCGTGCTCAGTTTCGCCCTCCTGCTCACGTACGCACGCGAGATGAACACACTCCTCCTCGGCGAGGAGGACGCACACACCCTCGGTGTCGAGGTCGAACGGACGAAGCGACTGCTGTTAGCTGCCGCCAGCGTCGTCACCGCGGCCGGGGTCGCCGTTGCCGGCGTCATCGGGTTCGTCGGGCTGGTCGTCCCCCACATCATGCGCCTGCTCGTCGGCCCCGACCACCGCGTGCTCCTGCCGGCCAGCGCCCTGGGGGGTGCGACCTTCCTGGTGCTCGCGGACACACTCGCCCGTGCCGGCCCCGAACAGCTCCCCGTCGGGATCGTCACCGCCGCCGTCGGCGCCCCGTTCTTTCTCTACCTGCTCCGCAAGCGGGAGGTGCACGCGCTGTGATCCGCGTCGACGGGCTCGAACTCGCGCTCGGGGACAGTGACGTCCTGACCGGTGTCGACCTCCGCGTGGGGGAAGGGGAGTTTGTCGGCCTCGTCGGCCCCAACGGGGCGGGGAAGACCACCCTGTTACGGTGTATCAACGGCGTGCTCGAGCCCGACCGGGGTGCCGTCAGGGTCGAGGGCCGGCAGGTCGCCGAGACCCGCGCCGGCGCCGTCAGTCGCCTGGTGGCGACGGTCCCGCAGGACGGGTCGGTTGCGTTCGACTTTCCCGTCGAGCGACTCGTCGAGATGGGGCGAACCCCACACCGGTCCCGGCTGGACTGGTCGGACGGGAGCGATGCCGTCGAGCGGGCGATGGAGCGGACCGGTGTGGCCCGGTTTCGCGGGCGGGATGTCGGCTCGCTCAGCGGCGGCGAACGCCGGCGTGTCCTGCTGGCCCGTGCGCTCGCCCAGGAGACCCCGGCGCTGTTACTCGACGAGCCAACCGCCAGCCTCGACATCGGTCACCAGGTCCGGGTGCTCGGGCTCGTCACCGACCTGGTGGACGAGGGGCGAACGGCGCTCGCGGCGATCCACGACCTCGATTTGGCGGCCCGCTTCTGTGACCGGGTCTGCCTGCTCTCGACGGGGGAGGTCAGGGCTGCCGGGCCGCCGGCGGAGGTACTCACCGCGGACGCCCTCGAGACGGTCTTCGGGACGGCCGCCGCGGTCGGCGTCGACCCCGCGACCGGGACACCCACCGTGACAGCCCTCCGGGACCGACCCGAGCGGGAGCTGCACGTCCACGTCGCGGGCGGCGGCCGGGCCGGGGCGCGGGCGGTGAGCGCACTCTGGCGGGCCGGCTGTGTCGTGAGTCTCGGGCCGGTCCCGGCGGGTGATGTCGCCGCGGAGACGGCACGCGGGCTCGACTGTCCGGTCGTCACCGCCCCCGCATTTGGCGAGCCCACAGCCCCGGGGGTCACCGAGGAACTCGACCGGCTACTCGGGCGCGCCGCGGTCTGTGTCGACACCGGCGGGCCGGGCAGCGAGGTCGCCCGCGAGCAGGCCCGGGTCGGGGACCGGACACGGGGTCCGGGCCGGGTCCTGAGCGTCGCCGACGGGCGAGACCCTGTCGCGGCCGTCCTGGAGGACGGCGGGGCGTTCGCTCCGGACACGGCGTGAAACACATGGTCTAAGTGTCCCAACTCAAAGGTCTAGACATGACTGGCACCTGGTGGCGTCCACGCCCGGCGACGCTGTACGCCGCGGCGGTCGCCGGCGTCTACCTGCTGGTGGTCGCCGGTGCCACCGCAGGGGTCGCGGACGCCGCCCGCGCCTGCCAGTCCTGGCCGCTGTGTGCCGGTGACCTCTCGGCGCTGACGATGGTCGTGGCCGTCGGCCACCGCGCGCTCGCGGCGGTCGTCGGTATCGTCGTCCTCGCGGCCGGGCTGACCGCCCTCCGGGACGACAGCCGTCGCGTCCGCGTGGCGGGTGTGGCCGGGCTCGCGCTCTACCCTGTCCAGGTCGGCATCGGCGCCTGGGTCGCGGTCTCCGGCGGCGCGTCGCCGCTGCCCGGCCTCCACCTGCTCGTTGGCGTGAGTATCTTCGCCGCCTTCCTGTTCGCGCTGGCCTGGCGTCTCGAGGCCGAGACCGGCAGTGACGACCACACCGACGGCCCCGCGTCCGCGCCGGTGTCCGGGCTCGGTACCGCCGGTGACGACGGGGACGCCGCACCCGCCCGGACACCCGACCTCTCGCTGTCGGACCGGCTGTTCGCGTACTTCCGGCTGATGAAGCCCCGGCTGATGTGGCTGCTCGCGCTCGTCGCGGCGGCCGCGATGGCGCTGGCGGCCGGTCCGGCGCTCTCGGTTCGGACACTCCTGTTGACCATCGGCGGCGGCGTGCTCGCCATCGGCGCGAGCGGCACGTTCAACCACGTGCTCGAGCGCGACCGTGACCGCCGGATGTCCCGGACAGACGACCGCCCGACTGTCACCCAGGCTATCCCCGTCCGCAACGCCGTCGGCTTTGGCGGCCTGCTCGTGGCACTCTCACTCGGGCTGTTTCTCCGGGTGAACCTGCTGGCCGCGCTGCTGGGTCTCACCGCGATAGTCTTCTACAGCGTGGTCTACACGCTCGTCCTCAAGCCAAACACCGTCCAGAACACCGTCATCGGCGGCGCGGCGGGGGCCCTGCCCGCACTCATCGGCTGGGCCGCCGTCACCGGCACAGTCGAGTTGCCAGGTCTGCTTCTGGCCGGGCTCATCTTTGTCTGGACGCCCGCACACTTCTACAACCTCGCACTCGCGTACAAGGACGACTACGCCCGGGGAGGGTTCCCGATGATGCCCGTCGTCAGGGGCGAGACAACCACGCGAAAACACATCCTACTCTGGGCCGGGCTGACGCTCGTGACCGCGGCAGGGCTGATCTGGCTGACCCCGCTTGGCTGGCTCTCCGCCGCCGCGAGCACGAGCGTGGGGTTAGTGTTTGTCTGGGCCGTGATTCGCCTGCACCGTGAGCAGACCGAACAGGCCGCTTTCCGGGCCTTTCACGCCTCGAACGCCTACCTCGGGACCGTCCTGCTGGCCATCGTTGTCGACGGGCTGGTGCTATGAGCACCGACACCCGGGGTCTCGGCTGGCGCGAGCGGCTGGCCGCGCTCCGGCCGGACCGGCGGACCGCTCTCTACTGGGCGATGGTGGTCAACGCCGAGTTCCTGGTCCTCGCAGGCTACTACACACTCGCGGTGGACGTGACCCTCCGGGACCCGCTACTCGCGGTCGTTCCCTTCGTCTGGCTCAACCTCGCGGGATGGGCTGTTATGCACACCGACGTGCCTGCCGCCTCCGCCCGCAAGCGGGCAATCGCGGCTGCCGTCGCCGTCGGCTACTTCGGGCTGCTCGCGGTCTTCGGGGGGATCCTCAACGGCCCCGGCGGCGTGACGACATCCTACCTCAATGTCCTCCAGCTTCCACCGGGCTGGAACCCCGCCTTCTTCTACAGCGGCTCGCTGTTCAGCCTCGTTGTCCTCCCCTACAAGCTGGTCGGCTTTGTCGTGCTCTCCTATCTCGTCTACGTCACCGCGTTAGACGCCGCGAGCGCGCTCGTCGGCGGTGTCGTCGGTCTCCTCTCGTGTGTCTCCTGTACGTTCCCGGTCCTCGCCGGGTTGGCGTCCGGGCTGGTCGGGGGCGGGAGCGCCGTTGCCGGCTTCACATACGCCAACTCCTACCTCCTCTCGACGGTCGTCTTCGGGGCCACGGTGGTCCTGCTGACCTGGCGACCCGGCTTTGGCGGGGACTGAGCCGACGGATTGGAGTCGACCGAGCACGTGAACACGGGTATGAGTGTCGTCGAACTGGAGTACTGCGTTCCCTGTGACTTTCGCCGACGCGCGCTCGACGTCGAGACGGCAGTGCTGGGAGCCCTCGAGGACGAACTCGAGGAGTTCCGGCTGGTGATGGGTGACGACGGTGTCTTCCGGGTTCGCGTCGACGGCGAGACCGTCTACGACAAACAGGAGGAGGCGTTCGACGTAGACGGGGTCGTCCGCGCGGTCCGGGCGGCGCTGTAGCCGGTCGGCACAGGCACGGTCGGGAGAACCGGGAGCCGCGGGTGTTCCGGCGTCACGGTCAAACGGCCCCCGGTCCAACTCGTGTTCATGGAGGGCGCGGACCGGTTCATGTTCTACGGGCTCGTGCTGGTCTTCCTGCTGATCGGCGTTGGGCTGGTGGTTGCGCTGCTTGCCGGCTAATCGAACGGCACTTTGCCGCCCCTCACTCATATCCGGGCATGACAGCCATCGTCGCCGAGGACGTCTCGCGGGCCTACGGCGACACGGTCGCCGTCGACGGGGTCTCCCTCAGCGTCGCCGAGGGGGAGGTGTTCGGGCTCGTCGGCCCGAACGGCGCGGGCAAGACCACACTCGTCCGGGCGCTCGTGGGCACGACCGACGCCGAGGGCCACGCCGAGTTGTTCGGCGAGGACCCGCGTGCGGTGGCCCGCGAGCGGGTCGGCCTCCTCCCGCAGAGCTTCGACCCGCCGGCCCGGCTGACCGCCCGCGAGTTGCTGGCCTACTACGCCAGTCTCTACGACGACCACCGGCCGGTCGACGCGGTCCTCGACGACGTCGGGATGGCCGGTGACGCCGACACCCACTACGAGAACCTCTCCGGCGGCCAACAGCGCCGGACCTGTGTGGCGACGGCACTGGTCAACGACCCCGACCTGCTCGTGCTCGACGAGCCGACGACGGGGATCGACCCCGCCGGCCGCCGCCAACTCTGGGACCTGCTCTCGGCCCGCGCCGCGGCCGGGACGACAGTGCTCGTGACCACCCACTACATGGAGGAGGCCCAGCGACTGGCCGACCGGGTCGGGCTGCTGACCGACGGGAGCCTCCTCGCGGTCGACACGCCGGAGCGTCTCGTCGCGGAGTACGGCGGCGACAGCCTCCTGCGGGTCCGGCTGGCCGGTAGCGAGGGTGAGGACACACCGGCCGGGCTCCCGGACCTGGGCTACCCGGTCGAGCGCCGCGACGGCCGGCTGACGGTCAGGGGTGTCCCCCCGGAGGCGGTCGGTACCGTCGCCGACCGGCTGTCGGCCGCCGGCGTGAGCTACGACTCGCTGGCCTGGACCGAGCCGGACCTGGAGGACGTCTATCTCGAACTGACCGGCCAGCGGGT
>CAZQZE010000122.1:0-7207 GCA_964597715.1 uncultured Halobacteriales archaeon | reverse complement strand
GGTGTCCCACTCGGCTTTGACGGAGAATACCTCATCTGCCTCGTTGACGCCGAGTTCGATGTGGTCGCTGACCATGTCGGCGGCGGTCACGGCGCGGTCGATGTCCCGGCCCTCGATGATGACCTCCGCCGGCAGGTCCAGGTCCGGCAGGTCGGGCTCCTCGCGGATCGACTCGGGGTCGATGAGCGCCAGCGTGTACTCCAGGCCGTCGATGGAGATGTGGAGCTTGCGGGTCTCCTCGTCGAGTTCGAGGTGGACCAGTTGGCCGGCGTCGGCCATCCCGGCGATGTCCTGGAGCCGGGCGAGGTTGACGCCGATGAGCCCGCCGTCGGCCTCGTAGGACTCGAAGGCCGCCGCGTCCAGGGTGAGGTCGACCATCCCGACGTTGGCAGGGTCGACGGCCCGGACCTCCAGGCTGTCTTCCTCGAGGTGGATCTTGCACTCCTCGACCAGCACGCCCACGGAGCCCAGCGTCGCCTGGAGCGTGTCCGCGCTCACGATGGCGTTGAACATCTTGACGCGAGATACGCCCGCATCAGGTAAAAACCCCGCCGTCTCGGCGACGCCGGCGTGCGCGCCGCTATACCAGCCCTGTCGCCGGCTCACCCCTGCTTGCCGAGTGTCGCCGCGACCAGCCGGCGCTCGGCCCGTCGGAGCAGGGCCGAGGCGGTTGAGGTGCCACAGTCGAGTCCGGCGGCCACGTCGGCGAGGTCGCCCGTCCGGGGCAGGTCGTAGTAGCCGACCGCCCAGGCTGTCTCGACGGCCTCGCGCTGGCGCCCGCTGAGCGGTGGGCCGTCCTCGCGCTCGTAGGTGCCCGTCCGGAGGACCTCGACGCCGACCGCCTCGGGGAGTCCCTCCAGTGCCGCGGTGAGCTGGTCGCTGTAGCCGACCATCGTCTGCCGAACTGTCCGGTCCGAGCGGAGTTCGACCGGCGGGACGACCAGCACGGAGTCCCGGTCGAGTGCATCCCGGTAGCCCGCCTCGCGCTCGCGGAGCGTCGTCCTGACGTAGAGATAGAACCCCGGGCCGTCACTGTCGACCTGGCTGGTCCACTCCTCGACCTGCGGGACCGTCCTCAGACGCTGCTCGTAGGGCTCGCGGTCGCCGTCGACGTACAGTAGTAGGGTCGTCACGTCACCGCGGGCGTCACGTTCGAGGATCGTCTCGCGCTCGACTGCCGGGCACTCGCAGACGAAGGCGTGCATCGGGTGGAGGAACCCCTCCGGGATCCGCAACGCGACACGAACCGTGTGCATGTGCCCCCATACGCGCGAGCACGCTTGAGCCTCAGGGCCGGCCGGGGTCGACAGCGTGAACCAGTACCTCGCAGTCCGACTCCAGCGGCGGGACGAGAAACGCCTCCGGCCGCTCGAGAAAGCGCCGGAACAGCCAGTCCGAGAGCCGCACCGTCCAGCTGTTCGACGCCTCGTAGGCCTCGTACAGCCGGTCCATATCCTCGGTCTCCATGTAGTAGTGAAGAACCGGCCGGTCACCGGTCGGGTCGAACAGCAGCGACTCGGTGTACAGCCGCTCCTCCTCCAGTACGTCCGTCGCGTCGCGGTACCGTTCGCGGAGCCACGCCGAGCGCTTCAGCCGGTTTACCAGGTCCAGAGCACGTGCCACCAGCGCCGCCCGTGGCCGGGACCTGAGCGGTATCGACACCAGTGCGACCGGCGTCGGGAGGTCCTCGCCGGCAACCGGGGCGACGAGTGGCCGTCCGACCGCGCTCGCGTACCGCTCCCGTCGCTTCGGGTTGGTCGCGTGGGTCACGAACCGGGTGCCCCCGTGTCCGGCGGCGTGGACCGTCGCCGCCGGCTCGAGTAACCCGCCGATGTCGACGTCCGCGTCGAACAGCGGCGACCCCCGGACCGTCGCCACGGGGTCCGTCCAGGGGTCGACACCCCCGTCCCGGACCTCGATATACCACACGAGCGCGTCACCGTCCGTCCCGGCGCCGAACCCCCCGCGGTCGAGAAAGAGGGTGACGAGGTGGACGCCGTCGACGGGAAGCAGTGACCGGGCGTCACCGTCGACGACGTTGCCCACCCACGAGGCCAGCCGGTCGCGGAGGGCGTCGGTCCGACCCGGGCGCAGCGGCTGGCGGACTATCACATGGTCGAAGACGTCGATGCCACCCCGGGGACGGTCGGTGGCTGTGTCCGTGTCCTCGGCCCGGGGTTCCGTTGCCGTCTTACCCATACCGCTCCGTCGGGCCGGGCAGACAAGACCGTTCAGGCGGCAGGCTCCGTCCACTTATGTGTGCCCGGCCGCCGGTCACTCCCCGGCGTCCGTCGGCCGGCACGTTCCGACGCCCATTTCCCGGTCGGTGGCGTCGTGTGTGGTATGCACACAGCGTCACCGGCGACCGGCGGCCGGAGGCACACAACGGTGGTGACCGTGCGTGTCGGGTAAGGACGAGTACTACAACAAGGCCAAACAGCAGGGCTACCGCGCCCGGTCGGCCTACAAGCTCCAGCAGTTGGACGAGACTGCCGGGCTACTCGGGGAGGGCCGGACGGCGGTCGACCTCGGGGCCGCGCCGGGCGGGTGGCTCCAGGTCGCCGCCGAGCGCGTCGGCGAGCGTGGCCGGGTGGTCGGTGTCGACCGTCAGTCGGTCGACCCGCTTGCGGACCCGGCCCCGACCGTCGAGTACGTCCGCGGTGACATCACCGACGAGGACACTGTCGCCGGGGTCCGGGAGGCCGTCGACGGCGAGGCCGACGTCGTGCTCTCGGATATGGCGCCGAACATGACCGGCGAGTACGACCTCGACCACGCCCGGTCGGTCCACCTCGCCCGGCAGGCGCTCTCCGTCGCCGAGGAACTGCTCGGCCCGAGCGGTGACCTCGCGGTGAAAGTCTTCGACGGCCGCGACCTCGACGCCCTCCAGGCTGACGTGGCGGAGGGCTTCGAGTACGTCCGCCAGGTCCGCCCCGAGGCCTCCCGGGACGCCTCCTCGGAGCTGTATCTCGTCGCAAAGCACCGCCTGACGGCACCGGTCCGGGCGGGTGACCGGCTGACCGTCGAGGTGGTCGACGAGGGCGAGGACGGTGACGGCGTCGCGAAGGTCGAGGGGTTCACACTGTTCGTCCCCGGCGTCGACCCCGGCGAGACAGTCGAGGTGAGCGTGACGGATGTAAAGCCGCGGTACGGCTTCGCCGAGCGCGTCGACTGAACGCCCGGAGGGCTGCCACCTCAGTCGCCGGGGTCGGCCGCCGGGTTCGGCTCGTCCTCGCGGGCGCGAACCGCGGCAACCACGGCGTAGACGAACGGGGTATCGAGCACGGCCACCCCGAGTTTGACGGCGTACTGGCCGACGACCAGCCCGGCTGCGTCCCCGAGTGACAGCCCCTGAAACCCGACGAACGCGATAGTGATGAAGATGAGCGTGTCGATGAGCTGACTCGTGAGTGTCGAGCCGAGGTTGCGCAGCCACAGCCGCTCGCCGCCGGTGTACGCCCGGATCCGGTGGAAGACGAACACGTCCCAGTTCTGGCTGACGAGATAGGCCAGCAGGCTACCGACCACGACCCCGGTACTCGCGCCGAGCACCTGGGCGAAGGCCGCCTGGTCGACCGGCGACGCCGGCGCAAACACCGGCGCCGCCACCGCCAGCCAGACCAGCCCCAGCAGCACGAAGTTCATCAGGAAGGCGACGTTGACGAGTCTGGTCGCCGCCCGCCGCCCGTAGAGTTCGGCGTAACAGTCCGAGGCGAAGAAGGTCACCGCGTACGCGAAGGCGGCCGCCGGAACGAGTAGCGTCTCGCCCGCAACCGGCAGCGTGGCGGGGAGCCGGACCCCGACGAGCTTTGCGGCAGTCACCTGCGAGGTGACCAGCGCGGTGACAAAGAGCGCGACAAGGACCAGCCGCGGGACGGGGAGTGTCCCTCTACCCGTCATCGCTCAGGCGCCCCGACGCGCCCGTCGCCCTCGGTGTGACAGTTCGACGCCGGCTGTCGCACGGGGTATCCCGGTGGGCCGGGCCGCGGGCACACGGAGGGCGACACTGCCGGCTGTCGGTCGGGACGCTGAGACGGTCATCGACGGGGATACCCCCGCTGAGAGTAAAACCGCACCGCTCTCCGTTCGGGTGTGAGCGCTCGCTCTCGCGGGCAGTTCCGGACACGGGGGTCGTTCCGAGCCGGTCCTCAGAGGTCTAGCTCGGACATCCCGTCGACGTCGAAGCGCAACACCTCGGGCTCGCCGGCCAGCCACCCCGGGAGCGCCTCGGCGAAGGCCTGGTAGTGGTCGGTCTGTGAGTGGGTGGCAAGCGCCTGTTCGTCCTCGTAGCGCTCGACAAACCGGACGACGTTGGGGTCGTTGACGTCCGTCGTTGCACGGTAGTCGAGCACACCGTCCTCCTCCTCGCGGACCGTCCGGGCGAGGTCGGCAATCCGGTCGAGTGCCTCGTCACGGTGCTCCGGGTCGAGTGGCATACTGGCGTGGATGACGAGCATCGTCTCACCGGTCGCTGTCCCGGCTCATAAAACTGCAGGTCCGGTCGGTTGCCGGGGTGTCCCACGGGCCGGCCTGTCACCCTGGCGGTCAGTCCGCGACCTCGCCCTGTGTCTCCGGCGTGCGGGTGCCGGTGACCCGGGTATACACCCACAGCAACCCGAGTCCAACCCCGTAGGCAAAGACAGCGGGGATGGCAAGGATGAGCATCGTGAACACGCCTTTCGGCGAGACGAGACCGGCAACGGCGAAGAAGCCGGTCACGGCAACCCGCCAGTACCGGTGAAACGTGGTGTAGGAGACGATCCGGCCGCGGTGAAAGAGGACCATCGTCACCGGGACCTCGACGAGGAGTCCGACCCCGACGGTGGTGAAGATGACCAGCCAGCCGAAGTTGTTGATCCGGTAGGCGATCACCATCGCCGAGGTCAGCGCGTCCGTCGCCAGGAAGCCGATGATGGCGGGCGCGATGTAGAAGAAGCCGACCAGGGTACCGCCGACCAGCGTGAGGATGACCGTCCCGCCCCAGGCGCCCAGAATGCTGCGGTCGCCGGTGGTGACCCCCCGTTCCTCGATGGCCGGCCACGCGAAGTAGACGACCAGCGGGAGGACGGCCACAGCGGCCAACAGCGCCGAGAACTTCACCTCGAAGATGAGTGCCTCGACGGGGTGGAGGGTGACGATGTTCACCTCCTCTGCCAGCCCCGGAGGCATGCTACTGAGGAAGGCATCCCTGATATCGCCGATCCCTCCGGAGTAGAGGTAGACGAAGGAACCTCCGAGGACGGTCATGAACACCGCGACGATCCAGATTGCCTTCGAGGTCAGCGAGTCGAGGATGAAGCGGATGTCGTAGTAGTAGCCGCCGATGTCCTCCTCGGTGGTCTCCTCCTCGGTGAAGGCGTCGGCCATCCCCGCCGCCGTCGAGGTGATGGGGTCCGCGTCCTCGTCCTCGTCGGGCCCGTCCTCCGGTTCGATGTCCTCGGCCTCGTCGAACCGTTCGAGGATAAGTTCGGCCTTCTCGGCGTTGTCGTCCGCCATGGCCCGCTCGGCGTGTTCCAGTGCCTCCGCCTCCGAGAGGTCGGCAAAGGCCTCCGGCGGCGCCGCACGCACCGCCGGGGTGCTCAACGCGTCGATATCGATACTCGCCGGTTCGCCGACGCTCGCGACCGTCTCCCCGGCGGTCGCCTCGGCGTCGGCGACGGTGGTGGTCCCGCCGGCGAGCGCGTCGGCGGCGTCGGACTCCAGTGCCTTGATACGGAGATAGAAGAGGACGACGACCGCGACCAACAGGGCAACGCCGGCGGCGACGGCGGCGGCGGTGACGGCCGGCGACAACCCGGCGGCACCGAGTTCGCCGGCGGTCGGGAACCGGTAGCGCGAGCCGACCACCCCGAGCAGGTCGTTCGTGGCCGCGAGCCCGCCGCGGGTGAGATATGCGTAGGTCACCCCGCCCGTGAGGACGAGGGCGCCGGCGAGGACGTTCCAGCGCCTGCGGACCACGGTCCGGACCGGGACGGTGGCCCCGGCCCGGGCGGTGAGTACGACGAACTTTGTCACCCCGAGGCTAAACCCGTACAGCGTTACCAGCGGGACCGCCCACATGATCTGGGTGAACGGGTCGGGCGGGGAGAACAGCGCTCCGACGGCAAAGATGCCGAGGACGGCGTAACGCCAGTTGTCCCGGAAGGTCTCGTAGCGGACCACACCCAACAGCGCCAGCCCACTCATCGCCAGCGGAAGCTGTGCCGCGAGACCAAAGGAGAGGGTCAAAAACAGGATGAACTCGGTCCACTTGACGATGGAGTAGGTCGGCTCGAAGCCGGCGTTGACCGCATTCTCCGCCAGAAAGTTGAACATGACCGGAAAGAAGAACTCGTAGCCGTAGGCCAGCCCGCCGGCGAAAAGCACCAGCGCGAGGCCGCCGGCCGCGGCGACCTTCCAGCGGGAGACCGGCCCGTCGGGCCAGACCCCCCGGCGTTTCAGCGCGCCCCGCGAGTAGTACAACAGGACGGGCAGGGAGACGACCACGCCGACGATGAGCCCGACCTTCACCTGTAACAGGATGACGTCGAAGGGCGTGACGGCGACGATTTCGGTTGCCTCGGCGGTTGTCAGGTCCATCTGCTCGAAGAGCAGGTCCTGTTTGAGCAGGTCCCAGACGAACGTCTGGAGCGCCCAGATGGTCCCGACGAGCACGAGCACAAAGAGGATGAAGATCTTCTGGAGGTGGCCCTGTGCCGAGGACAGCATCGCACCGACGGTCTCGCGACCGCGGTTGACCGTGCGGACGGTGTCCTCGTCAAGCGCACCCGACATTAGTATCGTGGTCATTTGCTGATTGTGCGTTATCAATCTATTGCGTTACGCTCGCCCCGCAAGAGAAGGCTTACAAGCGGCGCTCGCAAACCCGCGCTCGATGACTGAGAGGGACCCCGACGAGGACGCCGGTTCGGCCGACGAACCGGCCGGGGACCCGGACGGAACGACGGAGGGGGAGCGCCCGGCCCCGGACGCCGAACGGGCACACGGCGAACCCGTCTCCGACGCTGACGAACAGCCCCCGGCCCGGGAGTCCAACGAGTCCGGGGGCCCCGACACCCAGGTGACGGTGCCCGACACTGCCCCGCCCGCTGGGGACGGCTCACAGGACGCCGACCGGGTAGACGACGGCGACCCGCCGGCCGACGACGCCCTGACCGAGTGGAACGGCTGGGAACTCCCCGAGGAGGCCGAGACCGCGGACCCGGAC
>CAZQZE010000121.1:0-7248 GCA_964597715.1 uncultured Halobacteriales archaeon | reverse complement strand
CCGCCTCCCTGCTCACCAACGAGAAGGTCACCCAGAGCGAGGTCTCCGAGGTCGCCAACATCTCCGAGGTCACCATCCGCAACCGGTACCACGAGTTGCTCGAGGCCGAAGAGGGCGTTCCCGGCGTTTAGCTGATTACAGGCGGTAAGCCCCCGTCCTCAACGAGCACCGCAGTCCGCGTAAGCGGACAAAGAGCACAGTAGGGCGGGGATACACCGCCGTCATCAATGCTCTTGCACGTTCTCGTTGCCGACCCATAGGCCCACGCAAGCATTTTTATCAGAGAACGCTCAACAGAGAGTAAGATGGGCGTTCCGGCCTGTCGGCTTCGACTCACTCGTCGTTCCATACAGAACGACTCGCTCCTTGCGAAGTTGACGGATACGGACAGCGTTCAAACGCGACAAGAAGCGTGCGCTGTCCCACGGAACTACCCCGTCGAGCCACTAGGAGTGGGACACTCCGAAGGCACGCCTGTGGAGACTGCGCTCCCTGTGGGAACCATCTCGGTTCCTGCAAAGTGTGTCTTAGAAGCAGGAAGCCCCACCCTCAGCGAGCGCGGTAGCGCGAGCAGGGTGGGGTAGTTCACACCCCCCTCGGCTGACAGTCGGCCACTACAGCTAAATGTTTCATCCGACTACCAACAGGTATGTCGCTGTCCTCGAATAGCGTTGAGGAGTCGGCCGGTGCTGTAGTCGCCGGCGCGCTCGACCGGTCCACGGAGTTGCTCGTCGTCAACCCCCCGCGGGCGCTGATGGCGACGCTCATCGACCGGCTCGCCGGGACCGAGGACCCGCCACGGGTACGGCTGTTCGCCGACCCGGAGCCGCTGAAGACGCTACTGGAGCGTTTTGTCTCTGCGGCGAAGCTGGCAGACCTGGTCGCGGAGGGGGTCGTCACGGTCCGGACCCTCCGGTCTGTCCCCCGCACCGCGCTGTTGCTCT
Source organism: uncultured Halobacteriales archaeon (assembly GCA_964597715.1). GTDB lineage: Archaea > Halobacteriota > Halobacteria > Halobacteriales > Haloarculaceae > Salinirussus. Next base: position 6,304 of record CAZQZE010000121.1, on the reverse strand, counting down.
CCACGGATTCGGTGGTCGCGCTCATCCCCGGCCCCGACAGGTCGGCGGGGCTCACGGCGACCGACGGTGACGTTATCGGCCGGACATACGACCGCTTCGACCAGCGGTGGGCGACCGCACCGGAGTACGAGGTGGGGGTTCCCCCACTCTCGACGGTCAGAGAGACGCTCCGGTCGGAACTCGGCAAAGCGGTCGCGACAGACTTCGAGACCCTGCTGGCGGCCGGCCCCGGGAGCGACCCCGACGCGGTCACCCTCTGTCTGCTCGCGGCCGCCCGCAACGACCAGCTGCTGTACGACATCAGCCGGTGGGGCGAGGCGGTGGGGCTGGCGAGTAAAGCAACCTTCTCGCGGACCAAGACGGCGCTCGAGGACGCCGGTCTTCTCGGCACGGAATCCGTGCCGATAGAGGTCGGGCGGCCTCGCCTCCGGCTGACGTTACCCCCCGACTTGGCCGGTGAGCCGGCCAACACGCTGGTCCGCGAGGCACGGGACCGCCGCTGACCGCGGTGTCGGCCGGCCCACAGTCGCGGCGCTTTTCCCCTCACCCGTCGTCCCGCACGGTATGACAGTCGGTCTAGTCGGGTCGGGTCCTGCGGTCGCCGCCGTCGAGGCGGCGCTGGCGGACGTGGACGCCGACCCGCGTGCGGTCGACCCGGTCGACCTCGGGAACGTGGAGGCGGGTGCTGTCGTCGGCGACACCGGGAGCGACGCCTTCACCCGGGCAAACGAGTCCGCCCTCGACGGTGAGACACCGTGGCTGGCGGTCGAGGTCGGCGGCGTCGGCGGGGCCCGGGTCGTCGATGCCGCCGTGACTGCCCTCTCGCCGGCGACAGCCTGCTACGAGTGTCTGTGTGGCCGGGTCGAGGCCAACCTCGAGGGCGAGTCGGGCTCCGTCGCAAGCGGGGCCGGAACGCCCGCGCCCGCGGCACGCCTCGCGGGGGCGACTGCCGGCTACGCGCTTGCCCGGCACCTGTCGACGGAGGCGGACATCTTCGGCCGGGTTACCGAGGTGGGGGCCCCGCCGGTCCGGCGGGAGCTCCTGGCGTTGCCTGGCTGTGCGTGTGATGCCGGCCCGTCTGTCGGGACCGACCTCGACCGGTCACCGGTCGACCGCGATGTCGACGGGGCCCTCGCCCGGGCAGAACGTGGTGTCGACGACCGGGTCGGACTCGTCCGGGAGGTCGGGGAGGCGGAGTCGTTCCCGGTACCGTACTACCTGGCCCAGACCTGCGAGACCGGCGGGTTCAGCGACGCGAGCGCCCAGCGACAGTCCGCAGGGGTCGACGCCGGCTGGGACGGGGCCTTTATGAAGGCGCTCGGTGAGGGGATGGAGCGGTACTGTGCCGGCGTCTACCGCCGGTCGGCCCTCCCCCGTGGGCTTCCGGAGGAGGTCACCTCCCCGGTTCCGCCCGCGGCGTTTGTCTGCCGCGACGAGTCCGCGGTGACGGCACCGGTATATTGGGTCGAGGGCGAACACCTCGTCACCGGTGAGTCGGCCCACCTGCCCGCGGCGTTCGTGGTACACCCGCCGCCGACCGAGCGGTTCCGGCCGCCACTGACGACCGGCCTCGGGCTGGGTAACGGTGGTGTCGGGGCGCTGCTGGCCGGCCTCTACGAGGTGGTCGAGCGTGACGCGACGATGCTGTCGTGGTACTCCACCGCCGACCCGCTGGCGCTGGCCGTCGAGGACGAGGTGGTCGGGACCCTGACCGACCGGGCCCGCTCGGAGGGGCTCGACGTGACGCTACTGCTGGTGACCCAGGATATCGACATCCCGGTCGTCGCGGCGGCCGTCCACCGCGAGGCGTGGCCCCGCTTTGCCCTGGGGTCGGGGGCAAACCTGGACGCCACGACGGCGGCCCGGTCGGCGCTGGCGGAGGCACTCCAGAACTGGACGGAACTCCGGAGCATGGGCCCGGAGGACGCCCGGACGGAGAGTGGCACAGTCGCCCGCTACGCGGACCTGCCGCCGGCAGCCGCCGAGTTCATCGACGCCGACGCGACCGTCCCCGCCGACTCGGTCTCCTCGCCCGGCCCGTCGGGTGAGGCGGAACTCGCGGCCGCGCTCGACCGACTCGGTGACGCCGGCCTGGACGCCTACGCCGCCAGGCTGACGACCCGTGACGTCGCCGCATTAGGTTTCGAGGCGGTTCGGGTGGTCGTCCCGCCCGCCCAGCCGCTCTTTCTCGGTGACGCCTACTTCGGGGAGCGCGCGGAGTCTGTCCCGGCGAGTCTCGGGTTCGAGGCGCGGTTGGGCCGCGAGCACCACCCGTTCCCCTGACGCCCGGACCCGTCTCGCCGCTCAGATCCCGAAGGTAACCCTGACCATGTCCCGCGTCCCGGGGCCGAGGCCGACAGCGATGATCGCCATCAGCAGGAGCACGGCGTAGCGGGGGCTGTCGTCGAAGAACTCCTGTTCGAAGACGGCCAGGATGGCGACCGGGACGACGACTTTGACGACGAGAAAGAGCCAGGAGTCACCCGGGACGGCCGCGAGCACCGGCGTCGACTCGGTGAACCCGGCCAGGATGCGGTCGACAGGGTGTTTCGAGCCGTAGAGGCTGGCCAGGCCGAAGGCTGTCGCCCAGTCGGAGGCGATGACGTTTGCCACGCCGTCGATGGCGTGGGCCCAGATGACGACAACACCCAGGTAGCCGGTCCCCTCGTTGACCCAGGGGGCGACCCGCTCGATGAGGGCGTAGGCGCCGACGGCGATCAGCGTCGCCAGCCCGACTGTCGTGAGAAGCACCAGCGGGTAGAACTGGACGAACTCGGTCGTCACGGAGAGATACGCGAGATACCCCACCGTGAGCAGGGAGGCAGCAACCCCAAAGCCCGCGAGCGGGTAGCGGAAGGTGTCGGTCACCCCCTCGCGCTGGAGATACTTGCTCGCGAGCAGGACACCGAGTGCGATCCCGAAGACGGTGAAGTAGATGAGCGGGCTGATGAGCACCGTGTTGAACGGGTACTCCAGGGCAACCCCGAATCCGCCCTCTAACCCCTGGTCGAAGGCGTCCTCGACGACCCGGAGCGCGCCGCCAAAGAGAAAAAACGGGACCAGCGAGAGCAAAAACGCACGGTACGGCCTGAGGTCGACCCGGCGGAGCAGGAGGTAGACACCCGTGAGCATAAAGACGAGCGTGGCCGCGTAGCCGGCCTCGGAGACCAGCGTGTAGCCGGGTTCGGCGACGAAGTTGGCGGTGGCGCGGGAGCACCCGTCCGCGAGCGTCGACCCGCGGACGATACTGCCGGCCTCCCGGACGTAGACCAGACACCCGGCGTTGACCGCGTCGGCGTGGACCGGCCCCCAGAAGTACCGCCAGACGAAGCCGTAGTAGACCTGTTCGGTAAATGTGGCCGCCGCGCCGACGATAGCCGCGACCGTAGCTACGAGGCCACCCACCCACGCCTGCTCCGGGCTCACCCCGTACCGGTCGAGGGTCTGCATACGAGTGTGGGTGTGGGCCGCCCTGTTCAGGGTTCCGGTCGCGTGCGCCGCGTCCGACTGTGCGCTAACCGCGGGACACCGGGCCGGCTCACCCCGGCGGCACCTCCTGTTCGTGCCCGGTCGAGGCCACCCGGTGCTGTCGTGAGCCGACGCCGCCCGGGCACCCCCTCCGGCGGCGGCTACTCGGTGCGTCCCGTCGCGTTCGCGATAACAGCCCCGTCCTGTCGGTCTTATACGGCCAGTACACCCGGTACAGCGGCCGTTGGGACCTCACCGGCCCCGTTCGGTAGTGTGACGTGCATCGGTTGTGGGTTACTCCTGGATCCGGTGGCTGAGGACGACCTCCTCGAGTTCCTCGCGGGTTGTTCCCCCGTCGGTGGCGACGTCCTCATCTCGGGCGATCGGGACCATCGGTGCTCCGGTGTTCTCGGCGTCGGTGAATCGGGTGTACATTGTTGGTCGGGGTCCCTCATGGTCTGTCATGAAGGACGTACCAACCGAATTCGCTGGGAGGATTATAAATGTAATGATCTTTTGTGTGGTATACGTTGGCACACGCCGCCGGACGTTCGGGTCCGGCCACTGCGGGGTGTGTGAACGACAGGATGCGAGGGAAGACCGCTCCGCGTGCGGGTGGCGTACTGTGCTCCCCGCTCGCAACGAGGCCTCCGGTTGGGTCGGCCTCGCGGGTCTTCCGCACTGGCGAGGGACCGCGTGGGTCCGGGCAGTGCGAGGAGAGGGATTTGAACCTCAGTCGGCGGCCCCGACAGCGTTCGAATCCCCTCGTGTGCAGGCCGAGCGTTCCCGTCAGGTCACGCCCAGGCATGCGAGGGAAGGGATTTGAACCCTTGGACCCCTACGGGAGCGGATCTTGAGTCCGCCGCCGTTTCCAGGCTTGGCTACCCTCGCACGCATCGCCTCCTCCGGCGGGGGTGAATAAAGCCTTCACGGACGACGGTGCCGGCCACCCCTGTGTGCCCGGGTCGTCGGCCCGTCGTGGCTGGCAACCCGTACCGATACTGTCGGCTGTAGGTCTGTAGAGGATCCCGCCGCTCCAGGGTGGCGGATATCTCCACGGAGTTTCGGGGGATGGCAACTGACCGGCCGGCAGTGTCCGTAACTTATTTGTGATGTCCTGACGAGCTTGAGAACAACTCGGATTGCAGTAACACAACAAGACTTGCATACATGACCGACGAAACACTCCTGCTCATCGGGCGCGAAACGGGGCGCCGGTCGGCGTACGAAGCCCACGCCGACCGGTTGCGCGAGCGCGAGACGGCCGACATGGTGCGGGTTCTGACCTACCGGTCCGACCCGGTCCGGGACCTGCGTGAGGACCTCGCCGCTGTCGAAACTGAGCGAGCGTACGTTGTTCCGGCGTCTCCGGCACACACCCACGAAACGGTCAACCAGGTACCACAGGCACTGTCCTATCTCGACGCCGACCTCCGGTACTGTGAGCCGGTGGGGCGGCACCCGGCGATCACCCGGGCGGTCCGGGAGCGCGCGGCCGAACACGTCGACCCGGGGCCGGACGTGGGGTTGGCACTGGTCGGACTCGGCAACAGCGCCGGCAGCTACTCCCGCCGGATGGTCGAAACCCACGCCGACCGCCTCCGCGACGAGTACGGCGCCGTCCGGGCGTGTTATCTCCTGCAGAATCCCACCGTCGAGTGCGTCAGATACAATCTGCCGACCAATCGGGCGGTGGTGGTGCCGGTGTTCCTCGCGCCGAGCGATGCCACCGAGCAGTCGATCCCGGAGAAGCTGGAACTCGACCGCGGCGGTCTCGCCTACGCCGACCCGCTCGGGACGCACCCAGGTGTCACCGACGCCATCGAGGCGGGCGTGGCGGGCGCCCGTGCGGTGGACAGCACCGGTCCCGCCTCCTTCGAGGACGCGCTGGTGTCAGCCCGAGTGCCGATGGCCGCCGACGGGGAAGGCCCGGGTCGCTAACAGCGCACTACGAGCACCGACAGGCCGGGCCGGTGCCGTCGTTGCCTCTCAGGCCTCCTCCCTCGCCTGGTCCGGCCCGGCCGCTATCGAGACGTCACCGTCCCGGACGTCGCTCGCGACGTGGACGAGTTCGTTCGCCAGCCCGGCGGCCAGCCCGCTTCCGCCCCGCCGGCCGACGTTTGTCACCGCAGGAACGCCGTGCTCGGCGGCGACCGTCCGGAGTCGCTCGCGGCTCTCGGCGGCTTTCACGAACCCAACCGGTGTCGCAACGACGACCGCCGGCCGGGTCCCCTCGGCGATACAGTCCGCCAGCGCGAGTGCCGCCGTAGGGGCGTTCCCGACGACAGCGACCGCGTCGTCGTACGCGCCCTGCTTGTCCAACTCGAGCACCGACGCGGCCGTGCGGGTCATCCCCGTCTCCGCGGCGAGGGTGGCGCCGTTGCCGATCGCCTTTCGGACCGGGCAGTCGTGGCCACGGCCGGTGATACCCGCCTTCACCATCGTGATGTCGGTGACGACCGGGCGCTCCGCGAGGACTGCCCGGGCGCCGGCCCGAACCGGCTCCGACTCGTCGGCACCGGTAAACCGAACGAGGTGTTGGAACTCGGGGTCGCCGGTCGCGTGGACGGCCTTTCCCCGCATCCGGTCCGCCAGTGTCGCCTGCGGGACGAGTTCGCGCACGCGGTCCATGCTCGTCTCGGCGATCTCCATGGCGTCCTCGGTGGTCGCGCCGAGGTCGGCGTACTCCTCGAACCCGTCCTCGTCGGCGGGGTCAGTCGTCATCGCTTGCCACCTCCTCGGGCTCGGCGACGTGGCCGGCGCGCGCTTCCAGGTCGCCGTCGACCTGCAGGTTGAGGTCGCGCAACCGCATCTCCGTGTCGACGTCGGCGTCCCA